>DATKIS010000177.1:0-5787 GCA_035543975.1 Pyrinomonadaceae bacterium | reverse complement strand
GTTCGCAGGCAGCGGCTTGGCGACAGGAACCGGCGAGGGCGACGCGGCAGGCGATGACCACAGGCGGGTAATTCGGTTATCCGATCCGCCGGCGGGTGCAGTACAAGCTGCAACCGCCAGCAACAGACAGCCCGACCAAATACTCAGCCACTTGGTTGTAAGGCGCTTAGTCTGCATGTTTGCTCAACCAGGCTTTCACGTCTACCCGCATCGACGGTACGAATTCATGGGCCGCGTCATGGCTCGCAAAATCCACACTCTCAGCCCGCAGACGTAGTCGACTTTGATAGTCCGCTACTCGGGCGGGTGGGTAATATTCGTCCCGACTTCCGGCCAGGTGAAACACGGCGGCCTGAGTCGGCTGGTAAGCTTCGCTGCTTTCCCAATCACCCGGAAGTCCGCCACAGATCCCTATCACGCCCCGCAGATGCTCTGGGTGCGTAAAGGCGAAGCGATAGTTGAGCGCGCAGGTCTGGGAGAAACCTAGTAAGAAGATTCGGCTCGGATCGGCCACACCTTCGCTGGAGAGTGTCTCGATCAAATCGAGTAAGGCTCGATGATGAACCGCGACCGAATCTTCCGGATGAAAGTTTGTTAGCCACCCGAAGCCAAAACGCAGCGGACCGCCCGGCTCTTTGGGCTCCTTCAAGTGCTGATGGAACCCCTGCAACGCCACCGTGGCGAAGTTATCCGGCGCCATTTGTTGCGCCTCGCGTCCCATTTGGCGCTTGTTTGCTCCGTATCCGTGCAAGGCAATCAAGAGCGGCGCCGGCCGCTCAGTAGGCCTATGAAGGCCGTAATAGAGTTTGATTTCGGCGGTCAGACTGCGTTCTTCAGCGCCGTTATGTTTTAATTCGGGTTCGGTCATTGCCAAAGCTTATAACAGATGGCGCGGCGCCAGAGGTAGGGAGTAACCACATCGTTAGCTCGTGGGCACGCACGAAGCGCCTGACCATTTAACTTTCATTGAGAACTGGGCAACGCCCACCGATACTCCGTTGAATATTGATGACAACTGAATTCCCCCGCGCTTCTTATCCATTGATCAAGCCCTCCTTCCTGACCCGATATCGGCCTTCGTTGCATTCGCTGGTCAGGAAAGTTACGATGCTTTCAAACGCAATCAAACCACAACCGAACTCAAGAAAGGGTGCGCGCGATGAAATTTCCGGGCGGATTTAACATTCAGCAAATGATGAAGCAGGCGCAGGTAATGCAGGAGAAGATGCAAAAGGAAATGGAAGAACTGCGCACTGAAGCCTCAGCCGGCGGTGGGGTCGTCACGGTCGAGATGAAGGGCAATCACGAAATCGTTTCGTTGAAGATCGACCCGGAAGCGGTCAAGGAAGGCGACGTGGAGATGCTTCAGGACATGATCATGGCCGCCATCAACGAAGCAAACCGCAAAGTGGATGAAGCCATGAAGGGCAAGCTGGGTGGGATGTTGCCGCCCGGGCTCGGGGGATTGTTTGGTTAAGCCATTGCCGATTTCCAATTGCCAATTGCCGATTTGAATGTGCCAAATCGAATCGGTGATTTGTAGGGGAGCAAATCGGCAATTGGCAATTGGAAATCGACAATGTTGGAATACGCAGAACCCGTCACCAAACTCATCGACGAACTGAAACGTCTCCCCAGCATAGGTCACAAGTCTGCGCAGCGGCTGGCATTTCACATCATGCGCACGCCGGAAATTGAACTCGAACGGCTGGTGACGGCAATCCGCGAAGTAAAGTTACGCATCGTGCTCTGTGGCGTGTGCAACAACCTCACCGACGTTGACCCTTGCCGGATCTGCGCTTCAACTTCGCGCGACCACTCAGTCATTTGTGTGGTTGAGGAACCTCATAGCATGGTGGCTGTGGAAAAAACTCGCAGCTTCAAAGGCGTCTACCACGTACTTCACGGAAGCCTCTCACCCATCCGCCACATTGGTCCTAATGAACTGCGCCTGGCAAACCTGTTGCCGCGGCTCAAGCCGGAAAACAACGACGGGGTCGAAGTAAGCGAAGTGATTCTGGCAACGAACCCCACTACTGAAGGCGAGGCTACCGCAAACTACATCAGCCGCCTGCTGAGACCGCTCGGCTTACGAGTGACCCGCATCGCGATGGGAATGCCGGTGGGCAGTGACCTCGAATACGTTGATGAAGTAACGATGGATAAAGCTTTGGAAAATCGACACGAAATCTAGGGAGAACAAAAATAGAAGGCAGTAAGCAAAAAGCAGAAGGCAGAAGAACCCTTTAGACCACGAGGGTGTTCATTTTCATCGTCGCATGATACTGGGGGGTGCGAATCTATGAGGGTTCGCAATCATGCCCGAGAGCATTCTGCCCACTTCCTCATATCCTTCGGTCAAACGGTCGTAATTCTCCTTAGACAGGTAGCCACAATCTAAAGCAAAGTCGAGCCAAACTTGGGTCTCCGTTGCCTCGCCGTCGCAGTCAGTCAATTTGCTGACTAGCATGTTCGGGTATCGTCGCTTCCGGAAACCTTCGGCCAAATTTGCAGGCACGCTGCGAGAAGAACGTCTGATCTGATCAGTTAGGGAGTAAACCTCTTCCCTGGGAAAATGCTTGCTGTGATGGAAAATCTCCATCGCCAGATGATAGGCCAGTTGAAACACCTTGAGATCTCTATGACCACGCAACATATATCGTTCCTTTCCATCGGAGCGGTATGATTAGCGGTCAAGGGTGCTTTCTGCTTTCTGCTTTCGCTTTCTGCCTTTTGCCTTCTGCTTACTGTTTCTAGAACCGGACATGCTCGAGCGGCGCGTCCTTCGTGCAATCGCTACACGCGTCGCCGCTGTCGTACATGTGAGCGTCAAACTCAACCAGCGATCTAATCGGCACATCGTTGATCGTGGTTGGAGCTGACGTAAACCGGACGATGGCGCCGCAACCAATCACCTTGGCGCCCAACTCTTTCACCAACGCCGCAGTTTCTTCGATTGCCTGGCCGCTTCTAATAATGTCGTCAACGATAATGCAGGGGTTGACTTCACCCTCGTTGATGTACTGCCGAAACATTCGTTTGCCATTTTCCTGCTCGGCCCAATAGATCTGTTCGGCGCTCAGCGCGTCGCGCACACCAAAGGCCACCGGGATTCCTCCGGAGCTGGGACTGATAACCGCCACCTTGGGTAACTGGCTGGAGATGTCCCGATCCACCCGGAACTTTCGACTCAAGCCCACTGCCAAAACGCGGGCCGTATCGTAGTAACGAAAGGCCAGGGGCATCTGAAAATAGTGGGGCGAGTGTTTGCCATTTGGATAGACGAAGTGGCCCTCGCGAAAAGCGCCGGTGCGCTTCAGAATTTCCATGACAGTCTCGGACGACGGAATCAAGTCAACCATTTTCTTCTCCCTGAATCAGTGATGAGTTATGAGTGATGAGTTATGAGTGAAACGCAAAGGAGTTGGGTTGATTCCGCAACTCATCACTCATCACTCATTACTCATTACTCATTACTATTTTTAGCGGCCCACAGCATACATCAATCCTGTGGCCGCGCTCCATCATTGACGGCGCGTTTTATCATCTCCACCTGATCTTTGGGCAGTTCTTTGGGTAATTCATTCAGAAGGAACCAGGCTGCTTTTTGAATCTCAAAGTTAAGCTCATTGGTATCGCCAACCGCCCGGGCCCTGAAGACAATCTCGACCTGCCGGGGGTCTTTGAATGTTCGGGTCAGGAACAGTTCTATTTTTTCAAGTTCGAGCCCAACCTCTTCGCGCAACTCTCGGCGTAAGGCTTCATCGGGTTGTTCACCCTCCTGCATGAAGCCGCCAGGCATTCCCCACCCTGAACCGGGACGAAAGCGATGTTTGAGCAGTAAGACGCGACCCTCATTGTCCGTAATCACTGCCCCAGACGTAACGGCAAACCGCGCGTTACTAACTCGCATTGTCCAACGCTTAAATACTCGCGGGATGTTCCGCCAGATGGCACCGAGTAGGTCATTTAGCATTTCGAGTCAGGATAACAAAGACCACAGAGTGCAACCAGCAAGCCTGCTAAGATTGTAGGGGCGGAACTCTGTGTCCGCCCCAAATGCCGGTGAACTCAACGACGGACAGAACTCGTTGCCTAACTTCGACTCTTCAATGAGTATCAACGCGTCGAATCCTGATTGACGGGCATTTGATCGACTCTGTAAGATTTGCGCTGCAATCCTACAAACTTCGCGAAAGTTAACCAGCAGCTATGACAGCAACTTCTTCCGAAGCCCTCTCAAGCGAACAGGCCGCTGCGACTCCAGCCGCCGCGCCGGTACCGAAGCGCATCACTAACGCGCAAACGGTTTGCAACGAGAAAAACGCAAAGGGAAAACTCTGCAACGGTCACCTGAAGCAACTGCGCACGGCCGGCGAAGCGGCCGAGATTCACCTGCGCGGTGACGATGTGCTTTCCAAGTGTCAAACGTGTGGCACGTTTTACATGGGTCCGCCACTGGGCCACGTTCGCGATCCACAGAAACAAAGCCGGTTTGTCGAAGCGGAACTGTCCGCGTTGCTGCAAGCCGCAGGTGGTACGCTGCCGGTAATCAAGAAGGATGCGAGGGGCGTGTTCATAATGGAGACCACCGGACATGCGCCGGCGGCTACGCCTGCTGCACCGGCGGCCAAAGCGGCGCCGGCGGCAACGGCCAAGGCGGGCCAACCCGCCGCTGCCAAGCCCGCAGCAGCACCGGCAGAGAAGGCTGCGGCGCCCAAAGCGGGAGCAGATCCTGATCGGAAACTAATGAAGCGCTACACCTACGCGGGTGTGGTAGATACCGGACCGGTAGCAGGCGAAACTTTTGAACAGAAGGTGGCCCGGCTCAAGGCGGTCGCCGCCGCCGCGAAACAACGGGCGGATGAAGGCGGCTCCGCAGCAGTGGTGGCGGCTGATGCCCCAGTGGTGTCGGCGGTCCTCGAGTCGGCAATGACACCCTCGGAGCCGGATGCTGCCAGTGCTCCCACCGCAGCCGAGACATCTTCACCAACACCGACTCACAAACCGACCGGTCAAGCTGATCGAACACTCATGATCAGATCAACCTATTGCGGCGTTCGCGACACCGGACCCATTCCCGGCGAAACCTTCGAACAGAAGGTGGAGCGCTTGCGAGCTGTAGCAGCCGCAGCGAAGCAGCGCGCGGATGGCGGCTGACCTAACGAAACGATCCACGAATTACCACGAATTACCACGAAATATGGGCAAGTTTTCGTGGATCGGGATTCCCCCGCGTCTTTCATGACAAAACCGCTTGGTGGCGTCGCCTCGCCTCCACCAGCGTGTGACACACGACCGCGACCACGATAATCGCGCCTCCAATCAATGCCCACGAACTGGGGCGCTCGCCCAGCACCAGGTACACCCAGACAGGATTCAAAACCGGTTCGACATACCCCACGATGCCGGCGTCCAGTGACCGAACTCCTCGCGCCATCGCAACCGTGAACAATGTGTAAGCCAAACCAATTTGCACTACTCCCAGGTAGAGCACGCTGAGGCCGTCATGCAGGTTCATTTGCGGTAACGCTCGCAAACCGGCCGGAGCGGCTACCAGCACCAGCAGCAGGTTGCCGTAGATCACCGAAGATGCCCGATTAACGGAACGCGAGGTCGAGTGACGCAGCAAGAGGAAATAACAGGCGAAACAAAGACCCGAAGCGAGCGCCAACAGATTACCGGTCACGTCCTGGGGCCTCAGCTTGCCGACAAAAAAGAGGGACATGCCGATGACGCAAGCGGTCACCACAATCAAATCCCGCCGGCGAAACTTCTCTTTGTAGA
>DATKIS010000176.1:0-3534 GCA_035543975.1 Pyrinomonadaceae bacterium | reverse complement strand
GAGGTGTCCCGAGACAAGGACATCCAGGAAACGCTGCTTAACAACTACGGTGTTTTTACTTTTAATAACGGCACAACCCGGAATGCCTTTGCCGATTTTCTGATCGGTATTCCCAGTGCGATCACGCAGGATGCGCCGGTCACCGCTTACACCGATAGCTGGTACACAGCTGTATTCGTTCAGGATGATTACCGGGTTCGCCCGCGGCTGACTCTAAACCTGGGCCTGCGCTGGGACGTTCAAACACCTCCCACCGATCCACAAAACCGGGTGGTCAACTATGTGCCGGGCCTGAAGTCTACAGTTAATCCAGCCGCACCTGTGGGGGCGCAGTTCTTTGGCGACCCCGGTGTGGAGCGAGGGGGGATCCCGGTGAGTTACGGTCACATTTCTCCCCGCCTGGGCTTTGCCTGGGATCCTTTTGGCGACGGGAAGACTTCACTTCGCGGAGCAGCTGGAATATTTTACGGCAGCATCTCCGGCAACGAGTGGAATACGATGACCAACTTCCAACCTTTTTCCACGCGGCTCACATTCACGAACATCAACCAAAGGACCAGCGCCACGGGGGTGCCGTTGGGAGCGTCACTCAGCAACCCATATAACGCCTTCGTGGGCGGGAATCCCTTCCCGTACAAGGGTAACTTCATCACGGGTGGTGGTCTTTTTGCGGTTGCGCAAGACTTTGAGTGGCCCCGCACAACTCAATTGAACGCATCGGTCCAGCGTCAAATCACCAATGACCTGAGCGTTGGCATAGCCTACGTCGGCACCATCAGCAGCAAGCTTCCGTTTGGGCGGGATGTTAACTATCCGGTCCTGACGCCCACCGCGACCAGTGCCGGCGCCAACATCCTGGCGCGGCGGCCCAACCCAGCGTTTGGTGCAGTGCTGCTTTTGGACTCGGACCAATCGGCGTCCTATCACGGCATGCAAATAACCAGCAACATGCGGATGAGCCACCGGGTTAGCTTCAACGCGTTCTACACCTTTAGCAAGACGCTTTCGAGCGTGCAGTTGCACAACAATACCACTCAGGGTCTGGCCCAAAACTACAGCAAGCTTAGCCAGGATAAAGGCCGGGCAGATACCGATCAGCGCCACGTCTTCAGCATGAGTTTGAACTACCAGCCCGACTACTTCAGCGGGAGTCACTTCATTGTGCGCCACATTCTCAACGGCTGGAGCATCTCGCCAATCATCAAGCTGCGTAGTGGCCTTCCATTCACCATTACCAACGGCAACGTCGATGCCAACCTTGACGGCAACACTAACGATCGCGCGCAACTAGTCGGTGATCCATATATCAGCAATCCCACGGCTGAGCGATGGTTCAACACCGCTGCCTTCCTCCAGAACAAGGTCGTGACCGGGGTCGCCGTTGACGGCAACTCTCCGCGCAACCTTCTGGACGGTCCAGGTTATAAGGTCGTCGACCTGGCCATCTCGCGCGACTTCCACTTGAATGAGCGCTTCCGGCTGCGCTTCCGGGGCGAGGCCACCAATGTCTTCAACATGGTGAATCTCGGACAGCCGGGCGCATCCGTCCCCTCGGGCGCGACCTCGACCACCTTTGGCGTTATCACTTCCGCCAATGCGATGCGCAAGATGCAGTTTGGCTTGCGGTTGACCTTCTGACACGGTTAGTTCGGTGAACCTGTCCGACACGCTTCAGCTCGTCGCCACGA
Organism: Pyrinomonadaceae bacterium; assembly: GCA_035543975.1. Lineage (GTDB taxonomy): Bacteria > Acidobacteriota > Blastocatellia > Pyrinomonadales > Pyrinomonadaceae > PSRF01. Next base: position 1,846 of record DATKIS010000176.1, on the reverse strand, counting down.
AGACGACAAGCTCGAGCGTGTCGGACATCAAATCGATCCGCCACCACTGACTCAGTTGTCTTCACGCATAACCATATTTCGGTCCGGGAGAGTGTGGCAGCAGCCGGCGCTCCGGAGATGTGTTAGGACTTGCAGAAGGGGGTTTTGAATGGAAACAGTAACGCAGGCAAGCGGACACCCACAGCATATCGATTGGGCCAACGTTCCCGTCGAACAACTGGACGAGGGTATTGAGCGGCAAATGATCGTGGGCGAGAAACTGATGATCTGCCGCCTTCGGATTGCCCCACACATCGTTACGCCAGAGCACGATCACCCGCACGAGCAGATGACTATCATCGAGAAAGGCCGCGTGCTCTTTACTATAGGTAGTGAACAGCGCCTTGCGCAGGCTGGTGAGGTTCTGTGTTTTCCTTCGGGCACCTGGCATGGGGCCACGATGTTGGATGACGAAGTGGTGTTGGTCGATATCTTCTCGCCCATCCGCGAAGACTTTCTTCCGGCGTAGAAAACGAATCCGATCCACGAAATGACCCGAAGCGGAGCGAAAAAGGAAACAGGGTTCGTGCCATTCGTGGTTTTTCGTGGATCGTTTTTCTAGTGGCCGGTTTCATATCGGCGATGTAGTCCTCAACAGGTTGAATTCATCTGGAGATGCCTGAAGCAAAATCAACTGAAGTGATCGCGAAAGCCGCTGGGTTCAAGCTCCGGGGCCTCCGCTGGTGGATCGTCGGCCTGGTTTTTCTCGCCACTCTAATCAACTACATCGATCGCCTAACGATCTCGGTGCTGGCTCCGGTGATCACCCGCGATCTCGGACTAAGCAATACCGAGTTTGGCGGCATCCTGACCTGGTTTCTACTTGCTTACACCATCAGCCAGGGACTCTCCGGAAAACTCTACGATCGCATTGGCACCAAGCTCGGGTTCGTATTTTCAATCATTCTCTGGTCCCTCGCCGCGATGGCCCACGCATTTGCTCGCGGGCTAACCAGCCTCAGTATTTTTCGTTTTATTCTCGGGCTGGGCGAAGCAGGGAACTGGCCCGGCGCGGCCAAGACCGTGGCCGAGTGGTTTCCCATCCGCGAACGTGCCTTTGGAATGGCGATCTTCAACAGTGGAGCCGCCATCGGTTCCATCGTGGCCCCACCTCTGATCGTTTGGCTTAGTCTGACTTACGGCTGGCAAACGACGTTTATCGTCACCGGATCACTCGGTTTCGTTTGGTTGGTATTGTGGCTGCTCTTTTATCAAACGCCTGAGCGTCATTCCTGGTTGCGCGAGGACGAACGCACGTTGATCCTGGAGGGTCAGCGATTGGATCCGGCGATAGACGTGACCAACGACATCGCCGAAAACTTTCGCTGGCGAGACCTGCTTCGCTACAAGCAGGTTTGGGCGATCGTCCTGGCCCGGTTTCTGACTGATCCCGTGTGGTGGCTCTACATAAGTTGGTTGCCGAAGTATCTCGCCGATGCGCGCGGCTTCTCGTTAGCCAAGATCGGACTCTTCGCCTGGGTCCCCTATGTCGCAGCCGACGCCGGCAGTCTCTCTGGAGGCTGGTTGTCCGGCTACCTGATCGGCCGTGGCTGGAGTGTGGATCGCGCGCGGAAGGCTGTCATCCTGGCGGCGGCATTGTTGATGCCGGCTGGAATTTTTGCGGCATTTGCCGACGATGCGATGGTCGCCCTGGTTTTGATTGGCGTCGTCCTATTTGGATTTCAGGTTTGGATTAACAACGTGCAGACGCTGCCGAGTGATTTCTTTTCCGACAAGGCAGTCGCCTCCGTTGCCGGTTTGGGCGGCACTGGGGCGGGAATCGGTTCAATGATTTTTATTTTTAGCA
>DATKIS010000175.1:0-3385 GCA_035543975.1 Pyrinomonadaceae bacterium | reverse complement strand
GTCAGGATAAGGTCGACTCGTCTCAACTCCATCAAGCAGCGAATTGTATGAATTGAGCAGCAGTTTGACCGTTCCTCCACCCCAACCGAAACAGACCACGTGGTGCGGCACGCCCAGAAAAACAATATCGGGTTCAGTCCTTAGGTCGGTGGCATCCAAAGCGGTCAACAAGATCCGTTCGGGCGACAGAGCGTTTCGTTCCTCGGCTTCCCTCACCTGCTGCGGACTAGCGGGAAACTTGCGATCACCTCGTTCCGCAAAGGCGACACTGTTTGAGACCACAATCGTTAGTCCATTCCATTTTGGCGATTGAGACTGTCGCCGGTCTGTTGTCCGGCGCTCTCTGGTTACACTCAAATCGCGGAGTTCGGACACTTGTTCGTAGACATTGATCCAAGGCCCTTCAGGGCGCTCTGATTGTTCCAGGGCATGCACGTGCCCGATGGTTTCAAGCTTGATGCTCTTCAGCGCCCGCAGTCGCTTCTCGCCACCAAGTGCACTTGCCGCAGCCTGTACCAGCGACCGAGGATTCGCGAGACGTGCTTTGGGGAGGACGGAACTCGCGATTCCAAAGGCGAACAGGCCAATGAATAACGAAGCGGCCCTAAATGAGTTTCTCTTAAAACACTCCATGGAATTCATCCTTTGGTGAAACGGTCAACTACCCACCTCGCAACAGTGCGGAACAGTTTATGAGTGACCGCGCAGATTTCCGAATGTGTTTTGCAGCGGGTTGCGCGAGTGATGCTGCGAAACCGCTGAGAAGGGCGGCAAACAGGCGTGGTTTATTTAAGAGGTCAGGGGGCAGTTTTGCTTGCGGGGCCGGTCGGCAAGCAGGACGATTAACGTCGCGTTTTCCCTTGGGTTGAGCCAAACCGAGATTCGACAACAGTTCCTTTGGTAACTCCGCGTTTCAGCACGAGTCTGGGGTAGCTCAAAACCTCAACCCTCAGCCGCTTGATCGCCAGCTGGTTTTCGACTTCGCGAATGTCCGTTTCCGAACCCTCAATCTCCATGAATAGACCAAAGGGCAGTTCATCGAGCACGAGCTCAGCCCGTCCGAGTCGCCAAGTTTCACGTCGCTTTTCGTAAACCAGAACCGGAACGAGCCCAAGCGCTTCCAAAATCAGTTCCATGGCGGCAGGATCGGCTACTCGGGTCTCGTCTTCGCGGCGAAACTTCAGGTCGAGCCGAGGCGGTAGACTCTGCTTGTAGGTGAGAATGCCGCGGTTCCCAATTCGCCGCAGACGCAATACTGCCCGCGTAGTGTCGAGGGATTCCCCGCCATAGAGGGTGTTAACTTCAAACTCCTCTCCTTTGCGTTTTGCCCCGATCTCCGGCAAACGCTGCAACACTTGTTCACGTTGGTTCCGCGTGAGTCGAAATTTTTTTTCGATTTCTATGGACATTTAGCCGCCCGCCTACTTGTTGTAAACTCACGCGAAGCATACGAGATAGACGGCGCACGGACAACCGCAACTACTCCGAGGTCACCCGGGCAATTGAATTACTCCGACCGAGCTTGACCCCCAGCAAAGAATGATTAGGCTGACCCGCCTTCGGGTGAACTCGAACCGACCCCTTCCATGAAACGGTGTTGCTCTTGAACGCTACTCCGTCGGCAGGGTAGGGGTAACCTAAAGTCTCGCAGGGCCGGGTATCGTCGATGATTTGCGCTCCATCGAAAATGAGAATTGCGAGATTCCGCGTGGCAGCTTTCTGCGGCGACCCAACATTTCGAGGCAGTTGTGTGCCCGGTCTTGAAGCACCCGTCAGCGCCTTTCCCTCACACGGACCAGGCGGGAGTTCGGCCGCGCTCCTCACTCGGTCGGTGGCAATCGCGACCCCTATCGAGATGGCCAACAAGGGGACAACTCTAATTGTGTATCGCTTCAGACAATTCATGGATCCGTCCTTTCTAATGAAGAGACTCGGAGTAGGGCTTCGCATAATGCCGGACACCGGCCAATCTATACTTGACCTGCTAATTCGCGACTTTGTTTGCAGTGGATTGCCGAGATGATGCCGTGAACGGGGGAATCGGATAGCTAGAGTCGTCCTGACTTGAGTAGCTTTTGCAACTGTTCGCGCCGGCTGCGGCTGAGTTTCAGTTCAGATCCATCATGAAGCACGACGATATAGTCGCCGTTGAAGTGTTGCTGCAATTCGCGGATTCGCTCGATGTTCACGATGGTTGAACGATGGATTCGCAGGAACTTTGCAGGGTCGAGCTTCACTTCCATCTCATTCATCGTTTCCCGCAGCAAATGACCCTTGCGGCCAACCTGAACTTTGACGTAGTAGTCTTCGGCCTGAATGTAATCAATTTCATCAGTCTTCAAAAACGAGACACGCCCGCTCGATTTGATTAGCAAACGAGAAACATGACTTTGCTTTTCTGGCTTTTGAATAGACTGGTTGTCACGTCCCTCGAGCAGGGCCACCAGTCGCTTGCTCAAGTCCTGCACCTCACGTTGTTCGATTTGGCGCTTCGCCTGGCGCAGGGCTTTCTCAAAGCGGGCATCGTCAAATGGCTTCAGCAAGTAGTCGAGCGCGTGAAACTCAAACGCTTTGAGCGCATATTGATCGAAAGCCGTGACGAAGACTATGACCGGCAACCGCTCCGCCTCGATATTCTCCAACACGCCAAAGCCATCGATCTCCGGCATCTGAATATCCAGAAATACCAGATCCGGCGAGCTATGGCTTATCAGGGCAATCGCCTCGCGGCCATTCGCGGCCTCGCCCACGATCTCAAATGTTGGTTCGTCCCTGAGGAGGATACGAATATTACGTCGCGCCAACGGCTCGTCATCCACAATCACTGTGCGAATCTTTTTCCGGCCAGGGTCCGACTCGATCACACTTCACTCCTTGGCGGCCCGCACGAACGGAATGACCAGGGTTGCTATGACCCCGCCACTGCCACGCTCGGACAACGAGAACTCCTGTCGCTCCCCGTATAGTTGGGCCAGTCGCGCCCTGGTGTTTGACAGACCGACGCCCTCCATCGCCCTCGCTCCATCGTCGCGCTTTAGTCCCGGTCCATCGTCATAGATTTGGATCCGCAACGTGCCGTCGTCGCGCCGAGCATTAACACCAACTGTTCCTGAAGCGGCACGGCGCGACGTGCCATGGCGAATTGCATTTTCCACCAGCGGCTGCAGAACCAGGTTTGGCACTAACGCATCCAGCGTCTCGGGGTCGACATGCATTTCGATCTGCAGTCGATCGGAGAAACGCATTTGCTGAATATCCAGGTATAGCTGGAGAAACTCCAGCTCCTCCTTCAGTGGCACTTCCTGCTTCCCGGCGTTTTCCAGCGTGTAGCGCAAAAGATCGCTGAGGCCGGCCAGCATACTAACCGCCGCCTTATTGCGGTTGT
>DATKIS010000174.1:0-6626 GCA_035543975.1 Pyrinomonadaceae bacterium | reverse complement strand
CGGGGGAGGGGGGAACGGGGAACGGGGAACGGGGAACGGGTAAAGGGGAAAAGGGGAACGGGTAAAAGGGAAGAGGGGAACGGGGGAAGCGAAAATGGGAACCGGAAAAGGGCAGCGGGGAAAGGGGAGCGGGTAAAGGGGAGCGGGTAAATTGGGAGGCCGGCATAAAGAGTCTATTCGTGGGCTCTTTCCCTTTCCCCCTTCCCCGTTTACCCCCTTCCCCGTTCCTCTGCTTGCTTGTAGACCTCTCTCCCGTCCCCGAGTTCAAGCGCGATTTTCCCTTCGGAATGCGCCAGGTCCAGGTGAGCGACCGCCTCCGAAACCGCGAGGAAACGGTGAACGTCGTCGGTTCCCGGGAACATTTGCTGGGCAACGTCCCAGGCCGTGGCCCCGGTTTTGGGTACCAGACGGATTACCTCATTTTGACGTTCCTGAATGGCCCGGAAGTAGCGATTGAATAACTCTTCAAAGTCGTGTACCGGAGCGCCGTGGCCGCCGTGGACGAGGGTTGGGGAAAAGCTGCGCAAGCGGGCGAGGCTTACCAGGTACTCAGCCAGCGAAGCAAACCGCTTGGTTGGGTCAACCGGATCAGGCGACAGGATCGGGTTGGGGGTAATGCGCTTCAGGACGCAATCTCCGGCGATAACTGTGCGGTCGGCCTCGCGCAGGAATGAACACGAGCCCGGCGTGTGGCCGGGTGTATGGAGGATGCGCAAAGTCCCGGTTGCAAATTCAAGTTCGGCTTCATCGCGCAGTTCGTTGTATTCGTGAGGCTCGAATGAGTCGGCATACTTGCGCACTCCTTCGTACATTTTACGCATGCTTTCGACCTCGGCAGGGGGCACTCCGGCGCGCGTCAACAATGCTCGATGCTCCTCATACTCGAGTCTGCCGACGCGATGACCGGTTTCCCATGAATGCACGAGCACTTCAGCGTTCTTGGCCTCGTCGCGGAGTGACCGGGCGAGGCCGCAGTGGTCTTCGTGAGCGTGGGTCAGGACGACGCGGCGAATGTCGGCGACGCGAATCCGGGCGTTTCGGAGGCCTTCGCGGAGGGCCTCGATTGCTTCTTTCGTCTTGGGGCCGGTGTCTATGAGCGTGATGGGGTCTTCTGCGATCAGGTAGACGTTGACCGGGCCGATGTAGAAAGGCGTCGGGAGGGAGATGGGGATGATGTTCATTGAAATAAGGTGCCGATCTCAGATTTGAGATCTGAAATTTGAAATCTGAGATCTCAAATAGTCAGATCGTATGAGATCTCAAATCTGAGATCTCTTTGAAGTTTCAGATCTCAAACTTTCAGACACGCGAAACTGGATAGTATTAGACTTTGCGATTCCGAACTTCCTCAAGCTCCTTCAAGAATTCTCACGCTCGCGGGCTTCCTTCGATTTGGTTTTGGTCTTGCTCGTCAAATACCTTTGTCCGCGAATGTCCCAGTCTTGGAGCGACCCGCTCCAGGCCCGAAGTTGCCGCGAAATTCTCTCCGCTCTGGATTTGAGATCTGAGATCTCAGATTTGAGATCGGAAAAGCCGGGTAATCGCTCACAGAGACAAAGCACCGAACGGGTTTCACCTGCAGAACCTCGCCCGATGTACAAGAAGGTAAGAGTCTCGAGCGTGGTTCCTCTTTCAAACCCTTCTGCGATGTTGTTTGAGATCGACATCGAAGCTCGCTCAAGCTGATCTCGGACGCTTCGGTAACGGCTGAAACCGGGCTGGTTAGTGAATGCAAACACCCGAACTGCCAACTCAATCGCATCCTTCCAAACCGGCAACTCCTCAAACCGGGAGTATTTCACACGCACCTCCACCTGAGTAAGTGACCCAAGCGGAGGGTTTGCTTAGAAGGGGAAAAGGGGAAAAGGGTAAGGGGGAAAGGGTGGAGGTGAGAAAGCGCGATTTCTTCCCTTGGCCCTTTACCCGTTCCCCTTTTCCCTCAATCGTCTTAGTACGCCCACTTATTCGCGCCGATCAGCACATCGGCAATTCGCTGCCGCGCGGTAATCGTGTTCATGGGCGTCAGCTTGGTGAAGCGTCGCAGCGCGGCCAGCAAAGTCCGCAACTCATCGCCTTCAACCATTCCGGCCAGCGTATTCTTGGCCCGCGCCTCGATGCGTTCGACCGCGTCGTTGCAAAATACTCGGGTCATGTCGATGTATCTCGCTGCCGCCTCTTCGCCCTGTGATGCGGCCAACTTCTGAGCGCGCAGAATTGCCGACTCCATCGCAAAGGTGTCCATAATGATGTCTGCGATTCCCAGGAGGACTTCCTGCTGATCACCCAGGGTCATCATGTACTTTTGCGCGGCGGTGCCGAGCGTCATCAACGCGACCTTCTTGCCGTTCTTTGCCAGTTTCTGTTCGGCCGCCAGCACTGTCTCGTCCTCATCGAATGAAGCCATCTGCGGAGATAACACTTCATCCATCAATGCCTGCGCGGCCGGTAGTAACTTCAACTTGCCGCTCAACGCACTCTTCATCAGCCGGCCCGGAATCAACATTCGATTGATCTCGTTGGTGCCTTCGAAGATGCGGTTGATCCGGGAATCGCGGTAGGCGCGTTCCGCCGGATAGTGGGCCGAATAGCCATAGCCGCCATAAATCTGGACCATCTCGTCGGCCACGAAGTCGCAATACTCGGAAAGCGCAACTTTGATGATTGAGCATTCAGCTGAATATTCTTCGATCGCTTTCAACTTGGCATTCGGATCGTGGGGGTCGGTAATTGCCGCCTCGATCATTCCCAGGGTGCGATAAGTCATCGCCTCTCCAACCCAGGTGCGAATCGCCATCTCCCCAATTTTCGACTTGATCGCTCCAAACGAAGAAATTGGTTTCCCAAACTGCTGCCGCTCGTTGGCGTAGCGCACCGCTTCATGAATCATCAACTTCATGCCACCGATACACATCGCTCCCAGTTTAAATCGTCCGATGTTTAGCGTGTTGAAGGCAATCTTGGCGCCTTTGCCAACTTCGGCAAGCATATTCTCGACCGGCGCTTTTGCATCCGTCAGAACCAACGGTGTCGTGCTGGAACCCTTGATGCCCATCTTGTGTTCTTCGGCCCCGGGAGTCACGCCTTCCTGCTTTTCCACAATGAAGGCGGTGAACTTGTCGCCGTCGACCTTGGCAAAGACGATGAAGATGTCGGCAAAGCCACCGTTGGTAATAAACATCTTCTCACCGTTGAGGATGTAATGGGTGCCATCGTCGCTCAGTCGCGCCGTGGCTTTTGCGGCCATGGCGTCTGATCCGGAGCCCGCTTCAGTTAACGCATAAGCCGTGATTAGTTCGCCGGAGGCAATCCTGGGAAGGTAATTCTGCTTGGCGGCTTCCGTGCCGAAGTAGATGATGGGCAAAAGGCCGATACCGCTTTCAGCCCCGAGCGTCGTGGCAAAAGAAGCACAGCGTCCAATGTTCTCACCGACCAGGGCGCCGCTCGTTTGGTCCAGTCCAAGTCCGCCGTATTCCTCGGGGATGTTTGCACTAATCAAACCGAGGTCTGCCGCCTTCTGCACCAGTTCCCGCGCCAGGGCCCAATCGTGCTGCTCGAGTTCGGCAACGCGAGGGCTTACTTCGTTGTCGATAAACTGGCGCGTTGTCTCGGCGATCATCCGGTGTTCTTCAGTGAAATCTTCCGGGGTGAAAATGTCGTCCGGCGAGCGATCTTCGATTAAGAACGCCCCACCCTGGACCACTTCTTTCTTTTCGATTACGGCTGCCATGTCAAAATCCTTTCTTGCAGGAGCAAGCTCGTGCTCGCTCGATTGGTTTTCTAATCGGTTGCCGGCAATTGATCTTTGATCTCCTGCGGCATCATGCTTCGCAGGTTTGGATAACTTTCAAGAATTCTCATCAGATCAAGTTCATCTTTCTTTCGTTTCGTCGGCCGGCGCTGAAGATCACTCCAAGCCCAAATCTTTCCCAAAGTGACATTGGACAGAGATGCGACCTGCACTTCCTCGCCTAACACATTCATCCGCTTGGTATCGGTCAAAAACTGCTGGTAACGTGGATCAAGCGTAAATTGGATTCTGAGCTGACTTCCTTTCATGCTCGCATTAAGCGAGTGCGGAAACTCCTCCAGCAAGAATCCGACTTCGACCAGTTCAGACTTTATGGCTTCAAGTTCTGTTGAAACGACAACTAGATCTGCATCGAGAGTAAACACTGGTTCGACATAGCAATTGACTGCAAGGCCGCCAATCAAGCACCAGGGAGCGTGTTTATTCAAGATGCGGACGACGAGCGCGAGGTCGCTACTGCCACTTCCCGTCACTGATTCAAAAACTTCAGATGCTGTCATTGTTACCTTGGGCTAGGAAGGCATGGCGATTGAGGGCACATCTGCCATTGTACGGGTTACCTCGTTAGCTCAAAAATCCCAGCGGCGCCCATGCCACCGCCCACGCACATTGTCACCATCCCATAACGACCGTTGCGCCGTTCGAGCTCGCGCAGGATTGAGGCGGTCAATTTCGCTCCCGTGCAACCCAACGGGTGGCCGAGGGCAATGGCGCCGCCATTTACGTTGACCTTCTCGATGTCCAGGCCCAGCGTCTTGATCACCGCCAGTGACTGTGCCGCGAAGGCTTCGTTTAATTCGATTACGTCGATTTGATCCAGCGTCAAACCGGCTAACTTCAGGACTTTCGGAATCGCATACACCGGACCGATCCCCATCTCTTCCGGCGGACACCCGGCGGTTGCGTAGGCAACGAAACGCGCCATTGGCTTGACCCCGAGGCTGGCTGCTCGTTCTGCCGACATTACCACTGCGGCTGCCGCGCCGTCTGACATCTGCGAAGCATTTCCAGCTGTAATGGTGCCTTTGAGGTTGAACGCAGGCCTTAACTTCGCGAGTCCTTCAATCGAGCTGTCGCGCCTCACTCCCTCATCTTGATCGAAGACGACGTCCCGCTTTTGCTTGCGACCTTTCTCGTCCAACTCTTCAAAGGTCACGCTCAACGGGACCGTTTCATCCTTAAACTTGTCAGCGTCCAGCGCCGCCGCCGCGCGCTGGTGCGAACGCAGCGCGAATTCATCCTGTTCCTCGCGGCTAACCCCGTATTTGAGCGCGACGTTTTCCGTTGCCAGACCCATGTTCAGGTAGAAATCAGGGTAATGTTCGACGAGGTAAGGGTTGGGCCGAATAATATGACCGCCCATTGGAATCATCGACATTGTCTCGAGGCCGCCGGCAACGATTGCCTCAGCGCCGCCCGAGCGAATTCGGTCTGCTGCCATCGCAATCGACTGCAATCCGGACGAGCAGAAACGATTGATGGTCATGGCGCTCGTTTCAACCGGTAAGCCGGCCCGAATCGCCGCCGCCCGGGCGACGTTCATACCCTGCTCGGCCTCGGGCATAGCGCACCCCATGATCACATCTTCGATCTCGGATGCCTCGAGACCAGGAACGCGCGCCAGCGCTTCCTTAATCACGGCCCCACCCATTTCGTCGGGACGGGTATATCGGAGTGTGCCCTTTGGCGCTTTACCAACTGCTGTCCGAACGGCTGAAACAATTACTGCGTCTCTCATAGTTTTAGTCCAAAGTCCAAAGTCCAAAGTCCAATGTCAAAAGTCCAAGGTCCAAGGTCCGCTGGCCCAAAATGACTTTGGACTTTAGACATTGGACTCGGGACTAGTTTCTTAGCGGTTTCCCGGTCTTCAGCATCGCAGCCAGTCGCTCCTGCGTCTTGCGCGTGCCGGCCAGCGAGAGAAACGCTTCGCGTTCCAGGTCCAGCAGGTACTGCTCGGAAACTCGCGTTTCGTGATTCAAATCGCCGCCCGTCAGAATTCGCGCCAGCTTCTCACCGATCAGAGCATCGTGTTCTGAAATATATCCACCGCGCTTCATCTGGTGAATGCCCAGTTTCAGCGTGGCCAAGGCCGGGTTGCCGAGCGCCAGGATGTCGGTCCGCTGCTGTGGCTGCACATAACCACTGGCGGCCAGTGCCAGGACCTCCTTCTTGGCGTCTGCAATCAAACGATCTTTGTTCATTGAAATTGTGTCATCTGCCGACAGGAAACCCAGGGTGCGGGCTTCCTCTGCCGACGTGGCTACTTTCGCCAGGGCAATCGTTTCAAACGCCCGCTTCACAAACGGGAAAGGATCGGCGTCGCTGACGTTTTTAGGAATCGAGTCCAGCGTACGCAGCAGCAGTTCCTTCGTCCCGCCACCCGCGGGAATAATGCCGACCCCGACTTCGACCAGGCCAATGTAGGTTTCGGCTGCGGCCCGCACTCTATCGCCGTGCAAGACCATTTCGCAGCCACCGCCAAAGACCAGATTAAAGGGCGCCACGACCACCGGCTTCGGCGAATACCGCAGACTCATCGTCGCAGCTTGGAAAGCCCGGCCCATCATGTCGAGCTCTTCCCAGTTTTCGTCCTGGGCCTCCATCAGCATCAGCATGATGTTGGCGCCCACCGAGAAGTTTACTCCCTGATTTCCCACGACCAGACCGACGAAATTCTTCTCTACCTCGACCAACGACTGCTTGAGCATCTGCAGCGTGTCGCCGCCAATGGAGTTCATCTTTGAATGAAACTCGAGGCAAGCCACACCGTCTCCGATATCGATCAACGAGGCACCGGAGTTTTTCTTGATGACACCGG
>DATKIS010000173.1:0-2187 GCA_035543975.1 Pyrinomonadaceae bacterium | reverse complement strand
CGTGGTTCTGACACGTCCAAATCCCATTCGTCGCCGACCGCCGCTCTTCAGGAGTCAACGACGGATCGTACCGCGGACCGTCCTTCGACGCCGCCGCGATATGCGCCGCGACACCAATATTGGTATGAGCTGCAGGGTGTTCGTCACTGGGCCCGACGGTCAGGGCTCGGCAGTCTGGTTTTGAGCATCGGTAGCCAGCACGTGAAGCCAGTACCGCTTTAACGCCGACCGAAAAGTCATCTCTGTGAGCTGCCACACGCGTATCTTAAGATGAGACTAACGGATCTCACGCTAATCTGTGCGGCCACTTGCCGAAGCGGCGCGGCGGTTGCCGCGTCGCGTTCGAAGACAGTCGCGAACTGGAACCCCCGTGACGCCGACGCTCTGGCGATGCACCAGCCGCTCGGTCGGCGGACGGAACCTGGCCGCGTCAGCTTCAGCATGTGCGTTAGGCGCGCCGGGCGCCTCATTTCGTTTTTGCGGCAAGCTCGACGAAGCCAATGAGATCATCATCTGTGAAATTGACGAAGAGCAGCATGATATCGGCTTCGGACAGTGCCGTGTAGCTGTTGCCGACGTCCTTCCTCATCGCTTTAAGCAGGCGCATGTACCAAACCAGAACAATCGTCGGATCAGTGTTCTGCAGGCCTGCGGTGCGAATTCGGCCCCACAACTTGAGCACATCATCGGACGCGTAGAGAACGGCGTCAAACGTCGCATCTACCATTTGTGTCGTCATCTTCTCACGCACGACCTTGTGCGCTGGACGATCACCGTCACCCTTCAGAATCTGCAAATGTAAAGCAAGAAACGGAGCGAGGAGCTTGGCGTAGACGTCACGCTTCTTGTCATGCAGTCGCTGGCGACTTTCTTTCCAGGATTCGTATAGTTTCGTAGCCAAAAAGCCGACGCCACCTGCAACAAGAGCAACAACGGTAGCGGGCAGCTTGTAGAGTAGCCACAGGATTCCCGCTACGGCCGCAGCGACAATCAGTAGCGTGCCAAGCACGATCGTGACACCACTCGCACGGTTGCTCATAGGAAAGCAATATACTCCCCGCGAGACGGCTGTGCGAGACTGAAGTCTGAGCGCCCTTGATGGACCGGGGAAGCCGGAGAAGCGAACCCCCGGATTACTGCCACGTGCGGACGTTACCGATTCGACATTGCCAACCACAAACGGGTCGCACCACCGAATTCAGGTTCCATTCACAGGCAGTGGCTAAAGGATGTTCATCGTTCGAATCGCTACGTCCATACCAGCCGATGTGGGTGAAAAAACGCTACACTCGGGAAAACCCGAGGCGGTGCGAAGGGAAACGATGTAGAAACCAGCCCCGTGAGCCCTGCCGATCAGATGTTCATTCATGAGGTCGACCACCTTGCTTTGCCAAGACATGACTTTTTGATAGTCGTATTCCTCCAATGGTGTTGCGGATTGAAGAGATCGGATCGTGCCTCGATGGAGTACTTCGCCACATTGTGAATAGAGCGCCTTGAAACCTTCGAGAGTCAACGCGTTTGGGTTGGCATTAGCCTGAATATGCCAGCCATTTGGCGTCACTTCCCTTTTGATGGCTTGCGGGAACGCGTGAGGGTAGCTTCGATGAAGCAGTCCCATGATCTTTTCGGCGTTCCACTCTTTCTTGATGGATTGAGTTTGAGTCTGGGGAAGATCGCCATGCAGTTGAAGACAACCAAGAGCAATGAGCTCGCACATGCGCCGAAACTGCAAATAGGCATATTCGCGCGCATAGGGCGGTGTAAGATTGAGCCTGCCTTCACAGGCATGAGCAACGAGATCAAGTCGAGTCGCTAGTTCGTGCATCAGTGGCAGATACCCACGAACTGCGTCGTCAGTAGAAAAGCTGTCACAGCTTGCCATCCGCCGTCACCGTCCTATACGCCGCTGTCGTTCCGCGGTAGAATCTGCATGGTGGTCGAGAGTTTGCTTCGGCCAACGGGCCAAGTGAGATCCTTCACGCAAAACTACGGAAACGGATCCTCCGGATGACGGTTGGTTAGCCTTACCGCGTGAGGCACGTGCTCGGAGATTCTGTCGATCCTCGAGACGCTCGCATATCCGACATCCGGGCCTTGAGGTATGCGTGGCTGGCCCGGATTCGCTGGTACGGCGATGATCTTGCGCGCAAGTAATAGTTCAACGAGTGGGCGGCATAGCGGTTC
>DATKIS010000172.1:0-4598 GCA_035543975.1 Pyrinomonadaceae bacterium | reverse complement strand
CCGATCTGTTTCGCCAGATGCGGTAGCTTGTGTTGCTGCAGATCCGACAGATGGTCGCTAATCAATTTAGCGGCCAGGCGATCGCTTTCCCCTTTGACCTCGAGTTGGACCAATAAACATTCTCGAACGTCGCGCGCGCCACACCCTATCGGATCGAGATGCATCACCGCCAGCCTGGCCTGCTCGACGACTTCCTCAGTCCAGCCGCCCATGGCGGAGATTTCCTGATTAGTCGCATTAAGCCGGCCATCGGCGTCAAGATTGCCGATCACGCTGATCGCAGCCTCGCAAATTTCGCCTTCGATCGGGCTCATGTGGAGCTGCCACTCGAGATGCTCCGCCAGTGATGGCGCCCTGGTTAGAAACTGCTCGAACGTCGGCGCATCTTCTTTATATTCGATCTCCTGCGTCTTGTAGCCAGGGTCAAGGTAATCCTGAAACTCGCGTCCAAAATCGATTTCTTCAAACGCATCTCGCGAGCCTTCTTCACCGACCAGGTCGTCGCCAACAGAATCCTCACTCAAGTCGCCGCTCCCGAGCGACTCTCCATCACCGCCTTCACCCTCGCCTTCGGCAAACGTTTGGACTAAACCTTCGGCCTCACCCGAACCGTTTGATGAAGGACTGCCAACTTCAGGCTCGCTAGCTTCCATCTGGGGCGGATCCGGCGTGGCTCCCGGATCGGCACTGGTCAAATGATCAAGAATCTTTTCCGCTAGTTCATGCGCTTCTTCCTGGGTCGCCACTTCCTCCAGCACCGGATTCTCGAGAATCTGCTGTTGAATCAGATCGCTCAGCTCAAGAGTCGTCATCTGCAACATCTCAATGCGCTGCCGCAACTGTGGCGTCAGCACCAGACGTTGAGAGAGGCTGGTAGTTAGTTTAAGAGACATTCTTCACGCTAAAAAGATACTTCAATTGTGTTTTGCGGCTTGATGCAGGGAGATTATAACCGATTAGAGCGCGCATTGCGCGCACCAATTTGCCACCCATTATCACATGCGGAACTTCTCACCAAGATAAAGCCGCCGGACCTCGGCATCTTCCGTTAATTCATGCGGAACGCCTGACCGGAAAATACGACCGTCGGCCATAATATAGGCTCGATCGGTCACTCCGAGCGTTTCGCGAACATTGTGGTCCGTCACCAAAATGCCGATGCTACGATTTCGTAAATAAAGTATTACGTTTTGAATATCATCGACAGCTTTGGGATCTATACCGGCGAAAGGTTCGTCAAGCAGAATGTATTGCGGTTCGGTTGCCAGGGCGCGAGCAATTTCTGTCCTTCTTCTTTCGCCACCGGAAAGAGCATCGCCGCGTGTATTGCGAACGTGCGCGATGCCAAATTCTTCCAACAGCTGTTCCAGCCTGGTGAGCCGTTCGCGACGCCGCAGTCCCATTGTTTCCAGCACCGCCAGAATATTTTGGGCCGCAGTCATCCTGCGAAAAATCGAAGGCTCCTGCGGAAGATATCCAAGACCCAAACGCGCCCTGAGATACATCGGCAGTTTGGTAACCTCGCGGTCACCGAGACTGACGACCCCCGAGTCGGGCTGCTCGAGTCCAACAATCATGTAAAACGTCGTCGTCTTCCCGGCGCCGTTGGCACCGAGGAGTCCGACGACTTCGCCCTTCTCCACGTGCAGGCTGACGTTGTCAACTACGCGGCGCTTTCCGTACGTCTTCTGCAGATTGCGAGCAGCCAACGCCGAGGCAGAAGGGCTCTTCGGCAGGTGATGAGCAACATGTTCGGGTCTTTCACTGCTGATACTTTTTACCTCTAACGACTCGACTGGAGTGCTCATCGATTTCTTATCGAAACTACTGCCGCCTTACTTTATGCGTAGACTTAACCCGTCCCGGCGATTGCGTTCCCCTTACGTCATCCGCGGTCACTCTACCGTCTCGCATATTGACGGTCAAACGGCCCCCTTCAGTGCTTCCCTTCTCAGCGTCTTCAACTCTGGCCGGGTTGCCGGTTAGCACCGCCACCTCATCGGTGGTTGTATATTGAATCCGATCTCCGGTCCCCTTTCGGCTGGGTTGGGTGAGCACGACGTTACGCGAGGCTACGGTTCTCTCGACCCGCGACGAGTCCTTGAACAGATAGACGTCAGCAACACCCCCGGTTATTCGATCGGTTTCCTGGCGAATGTCGACATTGCCTTCGTAATGTAAAGTGCGGTTCGGATCCGAATACTTCATTGAGTCTGCCCAGGCAGTTACCGCCACCGTGCTGTCCGCCGTTCCTCCTTTTCGGCGCGTGGTGTAGATCTCACTTTGCACTCGCCCGTCAGCATCCATCTTTTTCTCGTTCAGGTAGATTGTGAGCTTATCGGCGCGCACGAAGTTGTCGTCCTGCCAGGCGCGCGCATTGCCGGTATAGATTGCCAGGCCCCGGCCGCTGTCAAACTCGCCCTTCTCGCTAACGATGTAAACCGGACTGTTCACTTTTGAAAAAGGCACGGCGCCGTTTGTCTGCACCTGGCTGTAATAGGTGGTGGCGGTTTTGCCGCGACTGTAGGAAATGTGATTCGTGAGATCAGAATCCAGTTCCACTGCCTTGGTACGCGCGCGCGAATCCCAAACTGTTGGTTCCCCGCCCCGCAGGCGCACAGTGTTGTCCCCACCCGAGAATGAAATATTCGCCGCCACCCCGTTGCGATCACCCTCATTAAACTTTGCGTCGCCCGTGGCGTCGATGCGATCAATGTCCTGAGTTGCTTTAGTAAAGAACGCGGCGATCCGCTGAGAAGTAAACGTGCGCGTCCCACGCTCTTCAGACTTTTGGACCGGTTCGACGACGACTTTGGCTCCTCCTGAAGCAGTGAATGCTCGGGCCAGATTTCCCGTTTCGAAAAAGTCGCAGTCGATGCGTGGCGCGGTCAGCGTTTGCAGGTCAGCTTTGGCGTGCTTGACTACCGGATCGACAAACAACTCGGCATTACCTACGGCCTCAGCCTTCTCCAGATCGCGGCCGGAAACTCGCCAGATTAGCTTTACCGCGTCCGCAGTCAGACGCTTACTCGCCGCGCGTGGATCGCTAGCCTTCGATTTGGGTGCCGAGAGATTGATTACTGAGCGTCCCTCGGTTCGCATCTGCTTGAGTAGACTGCGGTCGCCCTGCGCCTGAAACAGAACTTCGATCAGGCTGGCGCCAGTCATTTGCATTTCCGACTCGGCGTCGAGACTCTTGCCGGCGGCATCACGCATGGCAACCGCTCGCTCCAATCGCTGGTCTTTGTCTAAAAAGAAATCCATGTCGACGGCACGAACTTCCGCGGACCTTCCCTCCTCCATTGAGCGCAGGTACGAATTGCCACGTATCTCCACCTTTTGCACGCGCTTTTGGTCATTGAGGGTAGCGACGAGGTTTTCGCCGCTCATGATGTCTCGTTCTTGTTCAGCAGTAACGCCGCCCGAGAACGAAAGCTTCATCGTGGCTTGCTCAAACACGGCCTGGGCTGAACGAATAGTGACAGGACGTGACCGCGAGGTCGCCGGCTTGGCCTTCGGGTCTTTCAACACTTCAGGGGCAACAATGATTTCCACGTCCTTCTTGAGTTGAAGCTTCTTGTTCTTCGCCTCGACGATGGCCCCGGTTGAGTGGCCGGAAACATTTTGCCGGCTGAAAGTAACCGGAGCGTCGGTTTGGGCAATCTCGCTGTTCTGGTCAAAAGCAATCGCCTCGGTGCTTACCTTCAACTCGTCCTTCGTCTCGATTTTTACGTTCCCCATAAAGGAGATGACTGAAGTCTTCGGATCGTAGATCGCCTTATTGGCCGTAATTTGATCGGGTTTGTCCCCAACCGGCGGATAGACGGAGAGACTGACCTGCTCGAGCTCGTGGTGGTCGTCCATAAACGTGATGTCGCGGGACGCCTTCAGCCACAGGTACAGGCGGTCGCCCTTCATCAGACGTTGCTCATAACCTTCAACTATTCCCTTGATCTCTTTGGAAAGTTCAGGGGCCTCTGACCTCAGCCGGAAGGGTTTGTTGTTGCGCAGACGATAGTAGGAGACAGCCACAAAGATGAGAGCCGCCACCAGGATAAGTAGCGCACCCGCCCGCACGACAACCGGCGCCCGGGCTCGCCACCCGATTGCGAAGGCTCTCTTTTTGGAAATCTCTTGCATGGTTTGAAAAGCAATCAGCAGTCAGCAGTAAGCAGTGAGCAGTGAGCGGTGAGCAGTGAGCAGGCGCCAATCAGCAGGTGATTAACTAGAGAGTTTCCGGTTCTATGATGCCAACACTTCATTTTAGTTTCAGGTACCAGGTGCATCCGTCCCCCTGCTGATTACTGAATCCTGATTACCGGCTGCTCACTGCTTACCGCTCACCGCTCACTGCTTACCGCTTACCGCTGACTGCTGATTGCTGACTGCTGATTGCTGACTGCTGATTGCTGACTGCTCGCCCTTCCTCATATCCTGCACTGACAACTGCAAAAACGTTTCCCCGTTCCATTTGCCGGCTTCAATTGTGTAAGCCATATCGATGCCGTTCTGTATGGCGAAGGTTTGCTCCGCCCCATTCCACCAGATCGTCTCCAGCGGGCGCCCTGATGGCCCCGCAACACACATCTTCAGGTGGC
>DATKIS010000171.1:0-6397 GCA_035543975.1 Pyrinomonadaceae bacterium | reverse complement strand
AGGATCCAGATAATAACCGCAAGAGCTCGTCCCATCGGTTAGATCTCCTAGAGGGTAAATAGTGAATGGTAAATGGTGAATGGTTAAAAGAAACTTTTAGTGAATCTGGTTGAGCAACCGTAGCGCTCTCCATTTACCATTTACTATTTACCATTTACCGGTTTAAGACCATTAGAATAAACAAGAGCGGTAGATAAATAACGGACGCCAGCAAAAGCCGTCTCGCCTCTTGTCGCGACTTGGAAAGCGCTGCTCGCACACTGCTGTAAAGGAAGAGCAACCCTAAGACGATTGCCCCGTAAAGATAAACTTTGCCCGAGATGCCCAGCACGGTAGGAAGCAGGCTGACGGGCAGTAGCAGAATTGTGTACACGACTATTTGCTGGGCCGTCACCCGACCGTCAGGCTCAACCACGGGGAGCATCAGAATTCCCGCGCGGCCATAGTCTTCGCGATACATCCAGGCTATCGCCAGGAAGTGTGGAAACTGCCAAAGAAACAGAATCGCAAATAACACCCAGGCTTCGATCCCGATTGAACCACGGGCTGCCGCCCATCCGATCAACGGCGGTACCGCGCCCGGAAAGGCTCCAACCATCGTCGATAAAGTTGTCCTCGTCTTCAACGGCGTATAGGCGAACAGATATCCGGCGATCACTGTCAAACCAAGAACAGCGCTGAGAGGGTTGACCATGACCGCAAGGTAGATTTCCGCGAGCACCGTCAATCCTGAGCCAAACAGCAAGGCCTCCCAGGGAAGAAGCTTGCCGGTTGGTAACGGCCGGTCCGCGGTCCTCCGCATGAGGGCATCCAGGTCGCGCTCGATATACTGGTTGAGAGTGGCAATGCCTGAAGACAGCAGCGCAATTCCAAACATCGCGCTCAGAAGCGCGCCGTAGTTAACTTTTCCGGGTGACGCCAGGGCAAAACCGGCGGCCGAGGTAAGCACAATCAGAAAAGTGATCCGTGGCTTAGTGAGCTCAGCGAAGGCCGCCAGTCGCTCACGGGCGCTTAAGCGCTCGAGTTGGGCCACAGACCCGTTATTGAGATCTAATGCAAATTCTTCCATGTAAACTTTCTTAGAAAAGCGAATGTCCGACACACTTCAGTTTGTCGCTGTGCTCGCCGTACAATTACTTCCCGTGAACTACATTCCTGCACCACGCAGATAGCTTCCAGCCCGGACACGACAAACTAAAGTGTGTCGGACACCTCGAACCCTAGATTCTTGAGGGCTGAGCCACCAGCACCGGTTCAGGGGTTCTCAAGACCTTAAAAGCTCTCAAGGTCAACACTATCGTGGTCGCGAAAACCAAAGCCCCACAAGCGACGTGCGCCACGGTAATCCCCACCATTGGGTTCAACGGCTGCGGATCATCCGGCGAGGCCACTCGAGTCAAATATGCTGCTACTCCCAGGCACAACTGCAGCGTCAACAATGCAAGTGCTATCTGCGCCGGCCGAGCTAGAAACCTTTCGCTGCCGTGGCGCCGCAGGATCATCAGCGCCCCACTTCCCAACAGCAGAGTCACCGCAACTGCGCCTCCGATGTGTGTTAACAGAAGGTCTGTCGGCAGCGGCTTGTCCCAGGTTGCCGAATGACGCAGGGTGGCGCCAATTACCAATTGCAGAAAGATTGTTGCTACCGCCGCCACGCAAACGTAGCGAACCGGCAAGCTTCCCTGCTGCTCTTCAATCACCGGTCGATTCTTAAGCCAGCTGGCTGAAGTAAAGACAGCCAGGCTGACGGTGGTGCAGAAAAAAAGCTGGGCCAGCGTTGCGTGGGCCGTAGAAACAACCAGCGGCAACATGAGCTTTACGGTAAGTCCGCCCAGCAAGCCCTGAGCTATCACACCGGCCAGAGCGATCAAACCCAGTCGCCGTACCCAGGCTCGCGGCTCCTTTGCGAAAAGGAATATGAGGAGCCCGATCGTAAGCAGTCCGACCGTCGTTGCAATCAGCCGATGTCCATGTTCCCAAAAAAGATTACCGACCATCTTTGGGAAAAACTGGCCGTTTGAGAGCGGCCAATCTGACGTTGCCAATCCCGCATCGTGGCTCGTCACCAACGCACCGGCAATGATCAGAAAAAATGTGGCGCCGGCGACCAGCAGCGCAAAACGATAAACACCCCTGTTCATATCTTCAATTTGCGATTGCCGATTGGAGGACAGTGCCCGATGTCGAACTTGAGCCGCCTTCAATCGGCAATTGGCATTCGGCAATTGGCAATGATCCCTCAGTGTCGTCCAATCATCGGGATGTCCAGAGCCGGCATCATCTGCAGACCGGACCGCGTGGCTGCGGTTGCCGCGTCGCCGAAGGCAAAATCTGCTTTGCCGGCACCGCTAGCCGGTACTGTCACCTGCATAGTCTTCTCGGTCCCGTTCGGACCGCCCTTTTCATGCCAAGCGGCCACCGTGTAAGTACCGGGAGGAACACCCTTGATGGTAAAGGAACCATCTTCCGCACTGACTGCGTAGAATGGGTGCTTGAGAACACCGACATAGGACTTCATCCACGGATGCTGATTACACTTGACCGGGATTAAGACTTCAGCACGCGCAAACGTCTTTTCGATTGGCGGCGCGCCGTTGGGCTGACCCTGATTCCACTCAGCGTTGACCTTCGGAGTCGGGTGGATGTTGTGTTGAGTCGGGTCGCTGTTCGTAATCTTAAGCGTCTGATTTGCCTGGATACCCATTATGTGGGGTACGTAGTGACACCCCTTCTGATCGAGGGTCACAGGCGCACTTGGAGTCGCGAACGTATAACCACTAATCTTGGTGCCGTCAGCAGTGCTGCCGTCCTTGATGTAAACGAAAACGTTAGCCAGCTTGCCGTCTTTGACTACTGTGTCTTCAGTTGTGAGATTCGGGTTGGCCTGTCCGCAAACCGGGTCAGCCGAGGCGTCGATTTTCTTCGGTGCCGGCGGTGTTCCATTAAACGCAATCACGCCACTCACGGTTCCCTCGTTACCTTTTGGTGAGAAAGCCGTACCCGCTGCCGAATCATTTGTAGGCCCAGCGTCATTCGTTACCGTCTTGCTGCCGCCGCACGACGCTATCAGGGCCAGCAGCGAGAAAATAGTGGTCAGGGCAAGCCAGACCTTCATCTGCTTAAACATAGATCAGTTCCTCCAAATCAAGATTATTTCCGATGAACTTTACCACGAGGCACGCCCGGAAGCAGACCGCGGCGGGGCGTTCCTGGTTAGAGACCAGCGGCGCGCCCGTTGATACGTCGATTCGCTGTTCGGGCAGCCAGAACTCCACGCTTTCCTTGACGCGCTCTCTTCGCCGTCGTCTCCTGACGTCTTGAAGGCATCCGTCCCTGCGTTTGCGAGCTTGTGCTCGGGGCAGCTGGGACCGGCGCGGTCGCCAGTAGCTGCCTTTGCTCGTCGGGCGTCATCAAGAGCATATAACGAACGAGTAACTGAGCGTGGTCTTGTTGATATGCATTGGCGCTTGCCGGGGGGTTGGGCAAGTTAATAACCCAACGCTCGCCTTCTTTTCTGAACAGTCCTGAAGGCATGGCCGTGCCCGGACTAATCTGAGCCGGATCCAGCAGCCAGCGGAAAGTCCACTCAGGCTTGAGCCGCGCGCTAGCCAACAGGAAGCTCGGGGCGATTGCCTTTTCATCGTGGGTCGGGTCACCCGTTATGTGACACTTCAAACACGGGGTTCCCGAAGTGAACATCTGGCGCGCGACCAGTTTTTCCTGTTCAGTCAAAGGCTGCAGCGGTTCCTTGATGTAAGGTTCCTGCTGTCCCGACAGCGCCATGAAGAAGCGCACCAACGTCTGGAGCTCATTTGGTGAAAAACTAAACGTGGGCATGCGCGCCTTTAAATAGGGACGGACACCATTGCGGTCAATTCCCGGCTGCGGTTTCATCCTGGATCCGGACCCGGTTCCACTGGCATTTGCACTCGGACTCGGTTTTGGTTCCGCGCTGGTGCCGGCGCCGGATGCAGCTGCTGGGGAGCTTGAAGGGGCCGCGGCAGGCGCAGCTGGCGATCGGTCTCCACTGAGCGAGGGATCAGTCAGGAAACGCAACAGCCAGTTTGGATCAACTCGGGCGCCCTCACTTGTTAACCTAGGTGGCAGGAAATCTTTACCTTCAGGCGTCTGGAAGATGGGTACATCCATGAGGGCCGATCGCTGGCCTACCTGGACTTGATGACAGCCGACGCAGTTGTACTTCTTAATAACCCACCAGCCATTCTGGATATCCTGGCGGCGCTGATCCTGCGGATCGAAGAATAGAGACCGGGGCACGTTGGCACCTTCGCTGCCGACGCTGCCCAGCAAAAACGTCGTCAGGGCATTACGCCATTCCGGTGTCAGGAACGGCTTGGGCATGCGCAGTTTGTCTTTAGGATCCTTGTCTTTTCCGCGATCATAAATCGCCGGTTCAGTGAGCTTATGTTCAAAGAACCCCTTGTGGTTGTACCAGGGTTTTTCCTCATGCTGGGCGCTGGCCGCGTGCGTATCGCCGGCCTCGCTGCCAGTTGCGCGGTGTAGATTGAGCGGGTCATGGCCCTTCTCGGCATCATGGGTCAGCAACGCGAAGTCGAGCCGCTCGATTGGCGTTGCACCTTCAACCGTCAGTTCCTTCCCGATACGTTGCTCCTCTTCGAAACCCTTAATTTCATGACAACCGGCACAACCATACTGTTTGATTAACGCGTGCCCCTTGGTTTTCAGATTTGGATCATCCATGAAGGAAGCGTCGGCGTAAGAAGGGGGGCCGGACAACGAGAACAAATACGTTGCAATGTCCCGGGCGTCGCCATCGCTAAGACGGAAGTTTGGCATCACGGTCATGTTCTGAACCTGCAACTCGGCGCCATCGTTGGGGCAGCGAGAATTCAGTTCAGTATCAAAAACATATGGCTTGTTGTGCTTGCTGTAATCCTCGGCCGTGAGATCGCGCTTTTCTTTCGGGCAATAAGGCGCCCAGCGTTCGCGGGGATTGTGAATCCACCGGACGAGGTACTCGAAATTGCTTTTCTCGCCAACCTTCTGAAGATTTGCGGCGAAGGTCCCTCCCATGGTGCTGTCTGACTCACCAATCG
This sequence comes from Pyrinomonadaceae bacterium, assembly GCA_035543975.1. Lineage (GTDB taxonomy): Bacteria > Acidobacteriota > Blastocatellia > Pyrinomonadales > Pyrinomonadaceae > PSRF01. The sequence continues at coordinate 1,319 of DATKIS010000171.1, read as the reverse complement.
AATGACAGCCAAGACAACCGCGGTTTTCAAAGAGTTCTTTGCCGTGAGCGGCGTTGCCACGCGGTTGCTCCGGGAGTTTGCCTTCAAAACTCTCCTGCCACAGATATGCGGCAATCGCCTGGATCTGCGCATCCGCGTCTTTGTCACGAGGGACGCCGCTGGCATTCTCAGTTTCAGCAAAACGCCAGAACGTCGGCATCTTGGTCCCGGGGCGGAAGGCCTGGGGATCCTTAAGCCAAACCGGCAGCCATTCCTTACGTAGCTTCAGTCGCACGTCCTTGAGATTTGGACCGACCTTCTTCTGGTCCTGCATCAAATACTTCGACTGAAGGTTTAACTGATCCTTTCGAGCTGCCAGCAGACTGTTGGTGACTCGAAGCGACTCCGCATGGGCCAGGAGCCGCTGTGCTTCGGCATCGTCCGAAGCCTGATTCGCCGCTTCAGTATCCTGGCGGATCTGTTTCTCGTTGCCGATAATCTGGTCTTCCAGCTGGGTAATACTCTGCCGCGAACTGGATAGGGCATCCGCCTCTCGATCGAAGCCTTCGTAGCGATGACAACCAATACAACCGCGCTCGGCAAACAGGTCACGACCGCGATTCAGCGTTTCCGCTCCCTGCGTCACCCGATCTTTAGAGTGACACTGTTGGCAGCCAGCCTCGATATTCTCTCGCTCAAACAGTGGCCAGAGCCAGTATTTGTGGCGCCCATGACCTTTGACTTCCCCGGTAGTGGCCCGACCGTTTCCCCAATGGCAGCTTGAACAGCCGAAACGTTCGGCGCTGTGCGTCTGCAGAAGTTCCTTGTTTGGATGACTGACAAACGCCCTGGCCAGGCTATCGGGTTTTTTCCCGGGGCCGTCAGGGGCAAGGTTCTCCGGTTTCAGATCGAGAGGCTCGCGCACGCCTACGTGGCAAACCTCACATCGGTCTACGATGTTCGCCGAGTTGACACTTATTTGGTGACCAAGAATTGAGTAGTCAAAACTCTCCATCTTTCGCACAAGCCCGTCGATCTGCGTCGGGGTCAACCCGATGACGTGCTGCTTAAGATGGTCGTCTCTTTTCTTGGCTAGTTCAGTTGGTTCCTTTAACAGCTCGGCCTTCTTGGCCAGGAGACCCGCTTTTTGCTCGCGCAGGTCGTTGTAGAATTTTTCGAGCTGCTCATAGTTCATCTTCTGCGGAGCGGTCTTGTCAGAACCGTCAGCCGCGGGTAAATAAACCTCAACGACCTCCTGACGCTTCTGCTCGGCTTCCTTGCGATACTTTTCCTTCGCCGAACCGCTGGCAGTTTCGATGTTATAACTTATGACTGTGAGC
>DATKIS010000170.1:0-6641 GCA_035543975.1 Pyrinomonadaceae bacterium | reverse complement strand
CGACTGATGAGTAGGTAAACACTAACGGAATAATCAGATCTTTCTCACCAAGCCCGTATCCATCAACCAGTTCGTTCAGCAGTTCGGACGCCACGCCTTCGTATCGATGCAAATCATCGAGCACTAAAAGCGGAATCCGTTTCTCACCGGTTTTCGTTTCAACATCCGATTGCAGGACCCTGAAATCCGCCAGCATTGCGGCCCGTACGAACGCTGGCGGAGGGGCATCCGGTTGGTTGGTTTGTCCAAGCCTGGCTATGTCCTTAATGACCTCTCCCTTTTGCCACTCGAATTCAGCTCTGTTTTTCGGATCGGGACTGACAGGGGCGGGCCCTTTCAATACCCGCGAAGCACTCTTGAGGGCCTCGCTCGTATAGCGCTTGGGAATGTCAAAGTGATCGCGCGCGATATCCATCTTTTCCGCAACGCGAATAGCCAGTGTCAGCAAGTTCGGCGACGGTTCAAAACTGTCGCTGGGTCGGGAGAGTAAAGTACACGGAATAAACCCGTCCATCACGGCATGCGCCGCCAGTTCCTCCAGAAACCTGGTCTTGCCAAAGCGGTCAGCCCCAACTTCCGGTTCATCGACCTTGAAGGCCAGCAGTTTCGGTGAGCTGTCTTTGACTGCTTCATTACGGAACTTCTGATAAGTCTGCAACGGCGCAAACCGATCGCAAAGGGCCGCCGGGTTCTCGATATACTTCGACGGAATGTGGGAAATCTGGCGGGCCGTTGAGGAGATGTCGAGCTTAATGGATGACGACACTCCTTTAGCTATGAATAGCGTTGGCCGCGCCCATTCGACACTCGTCTTGTAATCGTAGGTAAGCTGGGTCAACGCCGCTCGCCGTCCCCGGGCGCTGGCCAATGTGACCAGGTTCTGGGTCAACAACGCTTCGTAAAACTTCCGTGTAAAAATTCGGCAAGCTCCGTCGGCCACCTCGCCGGTCATCCCGATTGCGATGGGCACTCCCCCGGCGACCAAATTCGCAGCCAGAGCTCGGTATCCACCTTTAATGTTTTCGCCACTGGCCTCGGCCGTATGGCAGGCATTGAGCACGATGATCTGAGGTAACTCATGTGGACTTTCATCCTGGCGCAAGAGAGCCAGGAGACGGTCGGCATCGCAGTAGTCAGGGTCCTGCGTTTTCTTGCTGGTCACTTCTTCGGTCTCTCGTTTAGTCAAGAGCAAGCGGCCGCCGCTGTCGCCAATATCGCCGTGACAGATGAAGTGGACTACATCAGGCTTGAATTCGTTGACTGCCGCCTGAAGCTCATCAATGGTTGTTTCGGTCAACAGCCGAACATTCAAATCCATGTTCCTGGCGTCGGCGCCAAACCTGACGTTCATGCGCCGCAGCATCCCCAGATACTCGGCGCCCGGTCGCAGGGCATCGTCGAGTTGTCTACCAATGACGAAGAGGAGTTTCAGCGGAAGTGAAATGATTCTGGTCGTCGCCGGCTTCCCGTCAACGATGCGATTTATGGAAATATCACGCGCGGGATCGGCCGCCAGAGGTTTATCTGCCCCGTACATCATCTCCCAGGGAAGGCGGTTCATTTCGACATCGCTTGGCGCAAACTCGAGGTCTAGTTCGATTGGCTCCTTGTCGGCCTCCTTCTCCATGGCCTCCCAATTTGTTCCGAGTAATACCGCCGACAGGTAACGGCCAAACGTCTCGACGCCCTGCGGTCCGGGATCGCTCTTGAAGATAATGTCTTCGAAGACTGTCTTGATCGGCGCTGGGTCATCGGTGGGCAGCAACTCGCATAACGGGGCGTGAATCTTCTGGTTCCAGGCGGCTTTGTCGGCCGGATCCGGCAAGGGAAAGCCATCCGGCTTTTTACCGCAGCGCTTCAACTCTCTGGCAGGAACTTTGAAATCAGGTTTTTCTTTGCAACTGATCTCAACCTTCCAGCCGTCGACCGTTGGGGTTGTAGCAATCGAGAATCTCATAGGGCTTTTGCGGGTTGGCCGGTCATAACAGAGCAATTCGATGGTTAGACAGTGAGCGGAGAGACTCACCTGGAGATCTGCGATCAGGTGAACTGAGAAAGGGCCTGGCACAGCAAATTGCTGCCCATACTCAATGCAGTTATGCCGCCAAACATTTCAGAGTTGCGGAGACGTGAGCTCTCTGGGTGTCAAACGCGGGCATAGTACAACATCGCCCACGGAATCCAAAAATATTTTGGCGGAACTGAACCACTACCTGGCTGAACTAACTGAAAGCAACGGCCCGCTTGCGGCGCCCCGCTCAGTCCAGAGGGATGGAGGGTTCAACGGTTTCACTCTCAACGATCTCGCCCAGGGCTTTGGCCAGCTCATTACCAGGGTTCTGGTCGGCCCTGGCAGGTTTCGGCGCGGCGCGTTTCCCGGGAGGGGCGCACGCAATCATGTCTGTGAGGGCTTGGGGAAGTTTATCCATCGCTGCCTGGCGATCAGCCAGGTCAGGCAGCTTCATGATCTCAGACCACGCCCTCGCTGACCCGGCCGCAATCAGCCGGGCCATACGCAAGTCCTTCTGAATCACTCCTGCATTTCCCGCCAATAGTCTGGCCGCGCGCTTCTCAACTTCACCCTTTGCTTCAAATTCAACTTTGCGAAATGACAGAAGGTTCTCCAACTTGCCCTCGTCGGGTAGCGACTCAACGACAGCCGTCGCCACCTCTTTGACAAAAGTAAGATCGCGGGCTTTGGGGTATCTGGCGGCCATCTCCTTCAGTCCCAGGTCGTCGAACATTTTGGCGCCTTCAGTTGGCAGGTACCTATCGGTCAACTCGGCCAGCAGAGCTAGGCGCGCCAGTGGCGACGGATACGAGCTGCGCTCCACCAGCATGGTTGGCTCATCCTGGATTTCAAATTGGGCCATCACCCAAAGGGCCCACGGGCCCATGCAGACGACCGAGTACCAGTCCGCGAACACTTCAGGCGCCCAGTTTTTCCAACGCTGCTGTTCTTTCTTGTCCCCCTTGGCGCGCGCGACGGCGCTCTCGAGCGCCGTAGAAAAGGTGACGAGATACGAAGGGTCTTGTTGCACCAGGGGCTGGATAAAATGCCCGACCTCATGTCCGATTAAGACGAGCGTCCAGGGAGCCGTCACGGCGTTTGGCGGGAGTTGCAGAATTGGAATGGGGAGTCGGTCGAGATACCTCTGCAGCGGATCGAAGTCTTTGCCCTTTTTCAATAAGCTACCGGGAGTTTGGTCACGACGGACAGCGGCGGGCGAGTACTCCGTCCCGATATACGGAAGCGGCGGGGGCTCTCGTTTGGCAGCGGTGGTTGGGTTCTGAAAAAACGGGCTGTAACAACTCCACACGACTTCATCGGCGGCCCGAAGGGTCTCGCCCAGCTTCGGATCCTCGCGCTGGTCGAATTTCTCGCTGAAGAAATTGAACACTCGCCACAGCCAAACCAGGCGGCGATCAGTTTGAGCGCAGCGGGTGTAAACGTCACCGAGTTTGGTGTCGGCCAGCACTAGCTTATCCAAATCAGCCGCGATAATGCCCGCCGCCCCGTTGACTTCGTTGAAGACAGCGTTGAGCTGGGAATCATACTGGGCACGATACAGCTTGGTCTTTTCATCCGTATCTAATTCTACGCGACGATCAAACCAGCTCTTGACGGCTTTGGTTAGCCGTTTTACCTCGGCCTGCGTCTGCTGGCGACGCGCTTCTTTTACGGATTGGGACATATGGAAGGATCCTTCGTGGCAGCGGTAAACTCGTGAGTGAAGACCACATTTGAGCGTCGCAATTCGGCTGCTGATCTACTGACTGAATCAATCAGCGTCTAGTCGGCTACGGAATCGGCTGTCTCAAAACCTCACTCGCTCGTTCTTTGATTCTATGTCGTCCAAAGCTGTTCGCGCCGCATGGCGTAGACTCTTATCGCGGTCGGCTGAAGCCTTCATCAAGGCCTTGATCGCACGCGAATCTCCTATTGCTCCCAATGCTCTCGCCGCATCGTCACGGAATGTGAAGCGTCGATCTAACAATGCGGCAATAAGGCTCGGGACGCTGTTGGGATCTTGCAGGGTGTTGACAATTTCGATAGCAACCAAACGGATCGTATGCTCGGTTCGTTCTTGAACAAATTGAAAGAGAATTTGACGTAGTTCGCTTCTCTTGTTGAGATTGGCCATAACCCGGGGAGCTACTTCTGTTCCCCTATTTCGGCTAAACGAGGACCAGGAGTAACCCGCCAGGCCGAGAACAATCTCGATTAACGCGCTCTGAACGGAAATATCTTCGTCATCCACTACTAGCGCCAATAGCCTCATTTTTTCGCTCTCAGTCAGATTCCTGGTGCTAATGATGGCGCTACGTCTCACCTTGGGACTCTCGTCCGTGAAGGCTACTTCAATGTGGGGAAGGACCGCGGGCGATGTGATTTTTCCGAGGGCGCTGGCGGCAGCTTCACGCACATCCGGATTTGAATCTCTCACAAACTCCGCCAAAGCTTCGATAGCTGCCTCGCCTTGAAAGCCAAGATTTCGAATTGCCTGCAAACGGCGGTTCGAATCAGTCGCTATCAGCAGCGGCTGGAGGTCACGCAGCGCAAAGTAGTCGCGCAACAGCCGGTGCATAAACTCAATATCGCCGGCTGATCGTTTCAGGAGAAGCGCTCCTTCCGCGTATTGGAAGAAGGGACTGAAACGTAAAGGAAGACAACGCGTAATTGCGACTACGCGGAGTACTATTGGACTTAAGAGATAGTGGTCCCCCGCTCTTTCACATTGATCTGTGAAGCGTTCTCCAGCATCACTCGCGCGTGCTAGCAGTGGGTGTTTGGATTTATGCTCGCTGGCAACAAGTTCCTCGATCAAGAAAAACCCTCCGTATAGCAGCGAGCCTATAATTGAGCCACGGTGTCCTCCTATAATGCCTCCGAGACCAAAGAACACAATGAACCCAATGAAGGCCAGAATCGGCCTCGGGCTGACGCCCAGGATTAGGGTAGCGATAGAAATGCATACTAATAATGACGTTTGCCACGTGAAATCGCCGATGATCCAGATGCTCGCCATAATGGCCACGAGCGCTCCTACTACAAACGCAGCCGCAAAACCAAGCCCAGCCCATCCATCGTCACGCAGCGAAACCAGCAGGAAGATCGTCTGAATTGCTGCCACAGAGAAGGCTGGAATATACCAATTGTATGCCGAACCCTTCAGGCCATTCATGATCAGGAGGCCTGCGCCGAAGGCGACCATCGACCAGGCAAAGAGCCAGTATCCCGATCTCCGTGATTCTGGTGATGACTCGGACAAAGGCACCAGAACGGCAGTGCACAAGCAAATTCCGAGGATGCCCATAGGTAAGGGCGGAATACCAAATGGCAAGACGAAAGATAACGCAATCGATCCCACTCCTAGACCGGCCAGTACGGCTCCCGCAACGATAATGCCCATCGAAACATTCTTGAGTGTGTTCGGCACGCCTTTCAGATTGTCATCCTCTCGAAAGACCCAAGCCACTGGAACAAACAACAGCGCACCGAGGACGCTAAAATAGAGGACTTGCTGCCCACCCTGCGCAGTCATTGGGGCAACTGCAGCGCCGGCTATTAAGGCGCCCACAAATAGAAACAGAGCACGTGAAACTGCAGTGGCCCACCAGACGCCGGATTGCCGATCTTTGTCAATTTCCCGATTAAGAAAACCATAAAAACTGTTTAAGGAGACGGCCGTTTGCATTCGGACGCTCAGCCGAATAGCCAGCCACCCCAAATAGCTGTTTATACTTTCCGGCTGGTAAAGATAGTCCTTCGTCGGAACATCGTTATCCCGGCTTTTGTCGAATTGGATATTGCGGTCACGACGCTCTTTTCTCTGCAACATCTTGGCAACATAAGCATCCATCAGATGGTGGCGTCGCTCAGTAAAAGTGAGGTGCGAGGGGATCACTGTTGGAATACTTCCGCCGTAAGCGAGTGTCATCATACTGAGGGTCAACGGCGTCTGCGCCATTTGATACAACGTTTGGTCAGTTAGGAACGCCTCGCCCAACCCTGTCGCCTGAGACTCTTCCAGGTACTTCTTGATTTGTGTATCCGTCAAAGGTTGCAAGGTCACCGCCCCTTCAAGTTGCAGGCGGGTATCTTTGCGGTCCTGGAGCGGCTGGTATTCGTTGATGCGGCTGCAAACCACCACCACGGCCTTAGGGTAATCCCGCAAGTAGGTGGCATTAAGAATCCTGACAACCTCGGCGCGATATTCGTCGTTCACCTCATCAAGACCATCCAGGAGTGCGGCTATGCGGCCTTGTTGAATCCAGGTCGTGGCAATTTCTCTCGAGATAAGCGGATTCGAAGAAAACTCGCTAATCAGCCAGCGCTCGAAGCGTTTGTCGACTTGTTCCTTGTCCGGCCGTTCGCCATGACTAAAGGGGAGGCGCGACTTGCCGGGAGCGTTGGGTTGGAACTTCGAAAGATTCACCAGCAGCGGAATCGGCGCTGACGGGTCCTTCAGGGCTTGCTTAATGAGTTCCTCGGCGATGTGGAGGTTTGTGGTGGTCTTGCCAGACCCCGGACCACCCAACAGGAGCATTCGTCGATCGAAAGTTTCGAAGGCCTCCAGAAAATCTTTGAATTCACGGTTTGATTCGGCGTCCTTAAAAGCCCAGGGAACATGTGTGGC
>DATKIS010000169.1:0-3650 GCA_035543975.1 Pyrinomonadaceae bacterium | reverse complement strand
AAAGCCCTCGATGAAAGGGGGGTCCTTTGCTTTAATGATGCTGCACATGATCTCCGCATCGCCGATGTTTATGAGCGGATTTTGTCCAAGGCCGACGTGCGTTCCATCATGTATGTGGCCATCAGAGTAGGCGACGAAGTGACTGCGGCGTTTGCTCTTTCCACCACTCGAGAGCTGCGCCACTGGAGCGAGGCAGACATCGCCCTCGCCAAAGCAGTCGGCGATCAAACGGGCATTGCCATTCGACAGGCGGAGCTTTTTCAGAAGGCGGAGGCTACTTCGAAACGCGAAGTGCTGGTGAACCGGGTGACGACGGCGATTCGCGCTTCGCTGAGTTTGCCTGAAGTGCTGAACACCGCAACCAGTGAACTTGGAATTGCCCTCGGCGCTTCCCGTGTTCACATACACCTTTATGACCCTGCCAACCCGATCTCACCAGTGCAGCACGAGTATGTGGCGCCTGGCGCTGAGAGGATGAGCCCTACACTAAGGGTTAGCTACGACGACCCGATTGGTCGTGAATTGCTGAACATCTCGAAGCCGCTGGTGATCGATGACTCACTCGAACATTTTGAAGGCGCCCCGGAATTTAGTGCCGCTGTTAGAGAACACGCGCGCAAAGAGAATGTTCGTTCCCAGATTGACTATCCCTTGGTCGTCAAGGGGCTTTTTCGAGGCGTGTTGTGTATCCATCAAACCGATCGTCTGCGTCGCTGGACGGACGACGAGATGTCGCTGGTACATTCTGTTGCTGAACGCCTCTCAATCGGCATCGCCCAGGCTGAACTCTTCGAAATGGTGGCCAGGGCGAAGTCTGAGTGGGAAACAACGTTTGATGCAATGTAGGATGGAATATTCATTTTCGATCGCGCCGGTCTCCTCAAGCGCGTTAATCATGCCGGCGCGACAATGGAGGCATCGAATCCCCGCGAGCTGTTAGGTAGTAAGTGCTGCGACATACTTCAGGCCAGCAATCAGCAGGCGACCTGTGTTGTCGAAAAGGCGATACAGAACGGTCGGAGTGTCACTATAGAAGTGATACCTGCCCGACTGAACCGTCCGCTCCTGGTTTCAATCGAACCGGTTCTGGATAATGCCGGCTTGGTCACGGCCGCAGTTTGTACGGCCCGAGACCTGTCTGAATTGCGGAAGGTGCAAGCTGTTGCCCGGGAGCATCAGTCCTTGCTAACGAACATACTCGAGAGTGCCCGCGAGTCGATTTATGCTGTAGATATGGACGGACGGTTTAAGTGGTGCAACAGCGCGACGCTATCGGCCCTGGGAGTGAAACGAGAGGACTTTATCGGTCGGCGTCTTGTTGAACTTGTTTACGAAAGCGACCGGGAGGCCATTAACGAAAAACTCGGCCTCGCATTATTGGGCGAGCCCCAGACGTACGAGATGCGCTATTTGTCCGCGGACGGCAGGTTGCGATATGCCCGGGTTGATAATTCCCCCCTGGTAGTCGAAGGTAGAACCACCGGCGTGCTCGGTATCGCCCGCGATATTACCGAACAAAAGGAAGAACGGGAGCGTGCCGCCCGGGCTGACAAGCTGCGGGCCCTGGGCCAACTCGCTTCCGGTGTGGCTCACGATTTTAATAACTCGCTGGCGGCTATTCTCGGCCGGGCTCAGTTACTGCGCCGACAGATAAGTGATGAAGCTCTGGTCCGCAATCTCGATATCATTCAAACGGCTGCGGAAGACGCAGCTGCGACTGTCCGTCGAATCCAGACCTTTGCTCGCAAATCCCCGGCTAAGGAATTCGAGATTGTGGACGTGGGCAGCTTGCTGAATGATGCAATAGAGATCACCCGTACTCGTTGGCAAAACGAAGCGAGGTTAAGAGGGCTGGATTACGACGTAACGTTGGAAGCGGAGAGCAAACATCATACTTTCGGCAGCGCCTCCGAGTTGCGAGAAGTGTTCGTCAATTTGATTGTGAACGCCGTCGATGCAATGCCAACCGGTGGTAAGTTGTCGCTAAGTATGAAGCGTGAAGCTAATCGACTGCGACTGCAATTTACTGATACGGGTACTGGCATGCCGGAGGATATCAGACAAAAGATATTCGATCCGTTCTTTTCAACCAAAGGCGCCCAAGGCACAGGCTTGGGGCTTTCAGTCAGCTACAGCATCGTCGAACGCCACGAGGGTTCGATAAGCGTAACGTCAGAACCGGGCAACGGCACTGTCTTCACGATCGACCTTCCGGCAGCAGAAGTGAAATCGGGAGCCGAGGAGGAATTACCCGAGACTGTAGAAATGCCTTCGCTCACTGTCCTGGTCGTAGATGACGAGCCGTCAGTCAGAGAAACCCTGGCCGAAATGCTGGAAGTGATGGGGCACAGCGTACACCTTGCTGACAGTGGACAGAGTGCTCTAAAGACACTGGCCGGTAATAGTTTCGATCTCGTCTTTACTGACTTGGCGATGCCTGAGATGGATGGGTGGGAGACTACTCGCGAGATTCGCAAGCGGTGGCCGGAGATGAGCGTGGTGTTGGTTACCGGCTATGGAACCGGCACGCTCCCTCCCAAGGGGGAGGAAGGCCTGGTGAATGGGATCATCGGAAAGCCATTCGACTTTGCTCAGATAAGCCAAACGATTTTGAGCATTATGGCGAATCAGCCCGTCCTCACGAATGTCTAAACCGGGTGGGTTTCTCGATACCTAGTAGTTCATAATGCCGGCGCTGGCTGTAAACCCTACTCCGAATCCAACCACCATTGCTGGTCCCTTCCATTCGTTCTTCTCGGCCAGCATGAAGCCGGTTGAAGCACTCGACAGGTTTCCATAATTCTTCAAAACTGCATAGGAACCCTGCACCTTGGTGGAGTCAGTCTCGAGTTTCAACTGAGAGCAAACACCATCGAGGATTTTCTTGCTGCCCGTATGGATTAGGCAGTTGTCCACCTGGCCCAGATTCGAAACGGGTGAATCAGGGTGCCGGAGGACGTTCTTTACTGTGGTCACAGCGTAATGAGCTCCACGCGTTGGGACGCTCGGCCGCATAAAGTATTGCGGTCGGCCCTTCAGAAACGGGTGCGAGCTTTTGCTGTTCATAGTTAGAAGATCAACGTCTTCAGTTAACTCGTTGGTTAGGTGAGATATCGGTCCGAAACTTGGTTTTCCTTCTTCGGTGCCGACGAGTAGGGCTACTGCGCCATCGCCAAAGAGCATGGATTGGATGACGAAGGTGGTATCCAACCTTTTCTGTTCAAACTGGGCTTCATCGAGTTTCTGCTCCTTCCTCAATCTTACAATTTCACGAAAACCGTGATACTCGTCGCGCAAGAGCGGTGCGACGTAGGGAGTGTGGGCTTCAGCCATCAGTACCATGGCTAGCTGCCCAGGATTAGCGGCCAAATACCATTGAGCTACCTCAATGGATTTCAACAAGACGGAACAGCCTTGCGCTTGCATGCTGACTGTTCTAATTGAGCGGGACAAAAGTCCGTGAGTTTTCCCCATTACCTCGGAGGCGAGGCAGGGAAGCATTTGATCCGGTGTATTTGTAGCGGCAATCAACAAACCTATTCGCGAAGGATCCCCCTGCCACTCCTCGATGCAGCGTTTAGTTGCGCCCACGCCAAGTTCGAGCGTCGAACTTTTTGAGTTCATCGCCTTGCCGGCCAGGAAATCAGGGT
>DATKIS010000168.1:0-5154 GCA_035543975.1 Pyrinomonadaceae bacterium | reverse complement strand
AAAGGCTAAATCAAAACAAAAGTGGTGGGAGCTACGTGGCGACGATAGTCCCCCCGCCGAATACGATGAATGTTATCGTCGAGCGCTCAGGCGGATGGCGGTCACCCTCAATTGTCACACGCCACGGCTTTCTCCTTTCAGCCCCGCATCGCTCAAGCAGTCTGATCTCGAGCTACGCGACATTTTTCCAAAGAAGAAGCTTGGATCCGTCGACGCAAACGCGGCGCTCGTGAATCACGAGTTGATCGATCGTCGCCAGGAACTGGAAGACTTCGATCAGGCCGAAAACCTCTTCTATGGTGATTTCGATTTCAGTTGCCCTCGTGGGTTCAAGAATATCGTTCGCGTGACCCATCGCTCGACACCAGCTTTTCGGAAGTGGAGCTTTGAGCGACTTCTTTGGCCCTTGATCGAGACGCCGCCAGCGGAGCCTGAGCGTCTTAAGAAACGATCGGACGAGACCGACGCCGAATTCATGATGTCGTGCGCCTCGAACTATCTCCTTAAGAACTTCTGGCACAATTACGTTCATCGCCAAGTTCAGGGGATCGCCTCCCATAACTACCACAGCTTCGGTGGTGAGGCACGGGACCACTCCGATTTCACCGCCGCAATCTCGCCACAATATTGTTCGTCCGATCCTACGGCATCGACATCTTGACGAGCGGTAGATCTGGACCGGACCGAAGCAATGCCGTCCGTGATCTGCTCAATCGAAATCGTTGCAACTTAGTTTTCGCAGAGCGAGATCGTCATCGGATCGAAAGAACCACTGAGATGGGTGTTCATGAGCGTTGGCAAGAGGCGCAGTGGCAATTCCGTCGTCGCGTAGCCATGGCGATAAGCAATCAACTTGTCGGGCGTGGGGCTGCGGCCACAAGCCTTGCCGTATATCTCCGCGGCGAACGCCGATCGCGGGATGATTGGTTTTACCACAAGGAGCTTGTGGTCGTAGAGATCAACGGCCGATATATCGTCAGCAACCAATATTCCTACGTTCCGGATCCGGCGAAACCGATGAAGCCGCAGACGCGAAAGACAGCGTACGAGCGGCGTGAAAAGCTCGCGAGCAATGCCGTCGACCAATACACGTCGTTGCTCGAACAAACTGGTGAGTTGCGCTCTCATGCCAAACAATCCCTAGCGGCGTTGGCAGAGCGAATCGGTGTGCTTCTCTAGCGCTTTGGATTCGAACTTTGTCAGCAGACAATTAAGAGGCAATCTGACTAGAATCATGACCGGCTGAACATGCGGTTATGCATTACGCTCGGGCTCGAAGGCTTAATGACGGGTGGTGTTTTCTTAACTCTCCAATCAAGTGCTCCTTAACAACGTGGGTATACCTTTGAGTTGTTGCAATCGATGCATGTCCTAAGAATTCCTGCACAACCCGAATATCCATGCCATTCCGGAGAAGTAGTGTGGCGACAGTATGCCTCAACATGTGCGGTGTTACATGGCGAACTATACCGGCGTCTCGGCGAAACTGAGCGATGATGTTGGCCATTCCCTGAGTTGAAAGACGTTCGCCTGAGGCGTTTAGGAACAGAGCTGGACTCTTCGTTCCGAGTAGCAATCGAGCCTCGAGGTGTTGTCGCTGGATTAGGACCGTTTGCTCATCAACAACGTAAGCTAGCCTGTCCCTACCTCCCTTGCCTTGAACTCTGAATACCAACTCCGTTACCAGAAAGTCTTCAACGTCGAGAGATGATGCCTCGCCAACGCGCACTCCGGTTGCGAAGAGAAGATCCACCAACGCGAGATTGCGAAGGGCACGATATTCTCGTGATGAACTACGTGCAGGCTTTATCATGGCCAATACCGACCCTTTGCGGGGCACCCGGTCGGCGTCGTGGCGTCGTCCGGCCTGCGCCAAGAGTCCCTGCATCTCTACTTCCGTAAGAGCCCGAGGTAACTGCTCAATTCGCCCCAAGCTGAGCTGTACCCGCCAAAACGGCGATTCAGTTAGCACACCTCTGCGTACCCAGTAGGAGCAGAAGACCTTAAGGACGACCACCTTTCGGCGCATCGAAGCCGGAGCATATCCTTCTTTTCGGAGGTGAGCTGCCCAATCTTCGATGAGGCTACCTCCGAGAGATACGAGGTCAAGCTCTTGCCCGGCGAATGTACTGAACTGCTCCAAGTCTGAACAATAAGCCGTTCTTGTTTTCTTGCTCCGTTCGTGGGTAGAAAAATAACCATTCAGAAACTCCGCGATTGCTTGTGTCAGTTGCATAGGGCACACGTCAAACCAAGTCCCAATCTGGACCGAAGAAGTTGGAAGAGCTTGTTTACGCTGTTTCAGTGGTGGGTTCGGAAAAACGTAAGTGAGTTTAGTTTCCGCTTATCTAGGTTTCAAGGAGAACCCAACGGGCTGAGCCATCCTCATTCTAAAGAGTCTAGCGGTTGGCTGGGTACACAGTGTTTCAAAAAGGGCAGCTGACACCTAAATCTGTTGTCGTAACGTGGGTTTGGGATGATAATAGGCAATCTCAGTCTCGTCGATCCTGTCTACAGTTTGATTTGGATAACTAGAGGTTATTCTTAATGATTCGGCAAGTCCGCCACCCCTCCAGCGAATTGTCGCCGAAGCACTTTTCATACGAAGCACTACAACACGCTGAATGGAAGCAATTTGAACGGTTCACGGTTGATGTCCTTAAGAGATATTACGAGCCCTTTGGACTTTCTATCGTGCGGACCGTCAAGAGTTCCGGTGATGATATCGGCTCTGACGGAGCCCGTGACGGTGAAGGAACGGTTCTCTTTGGAGGCGAAAGTCTAGATCAAAAATCATCGGCTAGATCTTCAATGGTCCAGCCCGATCTGAGCGTAGTGATAACGTTGTGGGTCGAGGTCAAGCAACGCTCCGGAAGAAATGTAAATCACCATGACGTGGGTGGGACGATTTTTCGATCATCATTGGAGTACGTAAGCAAGATCATTTTCGTCTCAAATCGCGGCTTTACGCGGCAATTCAGTGAGGATCTAGAGCGGTTTGCCCTGCGAAACGGAAGGCAATTTGGTCTCATTGATGGGAAAACGTTGATCCGAATCGCAGAGCAGGTCTTAAGCAGCGAATCCGACAAGAAAGAACGCAAGGGACATCATCTGCGATCGAAACCCACTGAGCTCATCAACACGAAGCTTCATCTTGCGCTCGACCCTGCGTTGCGCTATTCCGAGATTTCTCCAGTCAAGCTTGAGTGTTCGTTGAACGAGCCAGTATTCGTCGTAGTCGAGTGCCACACCGACTCGCTAGCTCAGCCCTTTGACCTCGTAAGCTTAGACCTTGACTACACAGGACCAGGAAGACTTTCGATCACCGCGCGTTCTGGAAGCGTGCAACGAGCGGTAGGTGCCACAGAAAGCTTTCGTGCAGTGTTTACCGTCTTTCCTGCCGAGCCGCTCGAATTGTCGTTGAAATTGTTCAACCTTCGCATCAGCGATCGCGACGGCCTTCCGCTGAAGACAAAGCCTACGCGTGGCCGAGATACTTGCATCGTTCACGGGACCATTCTCCCCAATTGGATTCCACCTTCGAAAACCCAAGTCCACCAGGGCCTGCGGACAGCAATTGAGACTTGGGCTACGTCTGGAGGGAATAGGTCGGCTGATGTGTGCGCAGTTGCCGGCGCCGGAAAGTCGCATCTCATCAGGGAAATCCGTCCAACTTGGTTGGCCCTGGGCGCTTACGAAATCTTCTTGGACGGCGGAAGGGAGCAAACTGCGAATGCGACCGCCCTAGCGCTCCTGTCGCAAGTGTTTCCCATTCCGATGGACGAAGTCACCAATGAACTCACGGCCTCGTTGGCTGAGTGGCTAAATCGCTCCGGCTTAACAGAGGAGTCGGCGGCTGCGCTTGCGCATCATGTTTGTAGCCAAACGGACGAAAGCAAACTACCGTTTAATATTCAGCAGCTTGGACACTTCCTCGCGCTAATCCTTGCAAAGCGGTCTCAGATCGATCCGATTATTGTTGTTTTCGAGGATCTTCATAAATGCCTTCCGTCATCGATTGGATTGCTTCGCGCGCTGAGATCTAGCCTAACGGACTTAGGGGGAGGCAGGGTCTTCACTCTTTTCAGCACGAGAGAAGACTCCGTTTGGGATGATGACGCAGTGCGCGCCGAGTGGCGGAGCTCTATGGAGCGAATGCGTGTTAGCAACGAGGTTCCGCAGTTTAGAATCACAGCTTTCAGACCAGAAGAAGCACTGGCACTCCTTCGGGAAGCTATTCCAACGATTGAGGACCACTATGCAGCGGCAATTATTGAACAGGTTGGCACGACCCCATTCGGCTTGCGTGAGGCATTGGGATTCCTGTTTGAGAGCAAGACCATCGAAACCTCGGGCCGCAACGGAGTCTGGCGACTCACGAACCCAGACGCCTTACTCCGGGCCATTGACAGCCAGCGGCTCCATCAAGCGACACATTATCGTCTCCTTGGATTGAAGGAAAGATATCCGGAGTGGGTTGCAGACTTCATCGATAGTGGTGCTTGTCTTGGTTATTCTTTTGATATTGAGGCCTGCGCCAGGAACGTTCAAGTGACAAGCCGAGCGGCACTGGAGAAAGCTCTGGGCGAGTGCCGGGCTTTGGAGGTCATCCGCTTTTCCATGCTCGCCCCGACGCAACTCCAATTTGATCATGACTTGATCCGTCGGGTTCTGTTGGAAGACATGGGGCCTATTCGGCAGCGGAGACTTGCTCGGGGACTTGTCGGGATACTGGCCGGGAATCCAAACGACGCGATGCTCGGCTCGTTGGCGTACCAAGCCGGAATGGGTGACGAGTGTTGGAATCATTCACTTCGACAAGCGGATTCAGCGGGTAGGGCCAAGAGACATATGGAAGCAGTGCATGCACTCGGTCTTGCGCTTACGGTTACCGATCAGAATGTTGTAGCGAAGATTTTCAACGTTCAGGAGGGGCGTTACCGACCCTCCTTTGACGAAGCTATCGCAGTCGCAGAGCCGTGCGTTCGTGAAAACCTAAGTCGCGCGCACAGGGAGAGGGAAACTGCCGAGCTGTTATTGCGATACGTCGAACATCTGATCGCGGTCGGGAGTGGAGGAACTCCGTCGATTGACAAAGCCCTAACTGAAGGAGAGATGCTTGCGGAGCGACGCAAGGACCATGCGTTACGTGCA
>DATKIS010000167.1:0-3803 GCA_035543975.1 Pyrinomonadaceae bacterium | reverse complement strand
CTCGCGAACAACAAAGCCATCGCAACTCCTTCAGAGTTGCGAAGAATCTTCTTCCTACTCTTTACCCCAGGGTTTCAAGGCAAACCCTGGGCTGGAATTAGCCAACGCTTTCAGCGTAAAAAGTCAACATCCCATGTATCGTTAAATAGTTCTTGCTAATAACTCTCATGACGAGTTTTGCAAGAGGCTCTGAAGTGTGTCGGACAGATTGTCTTCAGCCCCCGGGGCCGCTGCCTGATCATCGTCTTCCTCTGACTTTGGACTTTGGACTTTGAACTTTGGACTTTGGCCTTTGGACTTTCTTGCCATGCTAGAACTCTTTCATAAACTCAGGCAGAATGGACAACTCCTTCACAATGCCGGATCGTGCTGGCACACTGCCACTAAACTTGAGAAAGCTCTATGTCCCTTCATCCTGAGTTCCCCGCATCCCCTTACGCGCCGCTCGTCCCTGAGCAGCGATGGTTTCCGGCTGACGAGGTACTTCGCGATAAGTCATACGACAAGCTTCTTCCGCCACTAGTTGCCAAGCTGCGCGAGGAAATCCACGCCTGGCGAGCCAGCGCTTACGAGGGCGCGTCCTCCACTTCCCGCGCGTTGCTGCACAATTGGTTTGAGACGGAACACTTGATCGAAGAGGCCGACGGCTCGCTCTCGCCGTTTCGTTATTACTTCGCTCAACAAGAGGCTGTTGAAACGGTGATCTGGCTCTACGAAGTGCGTCAGGCGCGGGACAAGTTTGACCTCTTGCGCTTTTCTTCAATGAATGAAGTTTCGCCCGCGATGTTTGACGAAGACTGGCCGCGCTACGTCTTGAAGATGGCAACCGGGGCCGGCAAAACGAAGGTGTTGTCGTTACTAATTGCCTGGAGTTTCTTTCATAGACTTTACGAAGAGGACTCGACGCTATCGCGAAACTTTCTGGTTATCGCTCCAAATATCATTGTGCTCGACAGGCTGCGCGCTGACTTCGATGGACTGCGTATCTTTTTCAACGATCCCATTCTGCCGCCGAACGGATTCGAGGGACAAAACTGGCGCGACGATTTCCAACTCACTCTCCACATTCAGGATGATGTTCGCGTAATGCGCGACATCGGAAATATTTTCCTAACTAACATTCATCGCGTCTTCCTCGGTGACATCACGGAGCCATCACTTGATGATGAAGACCTGAGCGACTATTTCCTGGCGCCGTTTGGTCCGCAGCCTTCCGGTAAGACCACCGACAGTAAAACCGATCTTGGTGAGATCATCCGAGAAGTCGATGAACTTGCTATCTTCAACGACGAGGCTCACCACATCCACAACCCCAGAATGGCCTGGTTCAAATCCATTCAGGATATCCACCACCGAATGCTGCAACGTGATGGGCGGCTAGCCCTCCAGGTGGATGTGACGGCCACCCCGCGCCATGACAACGGCGCAATCTTTGTGCAAACGGTTTCAGACTACCCGCTGGTAGAAGCGATTCATCAGAACGTAGTCAAACATCCTGTGTTACCCGATGCCGCCAGCCGTGCGAAATTACACGAGCACAAGAGCGCTATCTTCACTGAGAAGTATGCCGACTACCTGGCGCTTGGGGTTGAAGAATGGCGGAAGAGCTACGCGGAACAAGCGCAGTTAGGCAAGAAGGCGGTGCTCTTTGTCATGGTCGATGACACGCGCAACTGCGATGAGGTTGGCGACTACTTGCGTAAGATCGCTCCGGAACTGGAAGGTGATGGTGTTCTCATCATTCACACCAAGAACAACGGCGAAGTTTCTGAAGCCGCGTCCGGCAAGAACGAGGAGGAGTTAAGAAAGCTCCGCAAAGCTTCAAACGAAATCGACACCTGGCAGTCTCCTCATAAAGCCATCGTTTCCGTACTGATGCTCAAAGAGGGTTGGGACGTTCGGAATGTCACCACGATAGTAGGCCTGCGCGCTTACGTGTCAAAGTCGAATATCCTGCCCGAACAGACGCTTGGTCGTGGACTGCGGCGAATGTATTTCGGGACTGACGTGTCAGAAACAGTTTCCGTGATGGGCACTCCGGCTTTCATGGATTTTGTCGAGTCAATTCAGAGCGAAGGGGTGACGCTTGAGTACAAACCGATGGGCGCGGGCCCGAAGCGCGAGGAGTCGCTCATGGTCGAGGTCGATACGCAGAATGAACAGAAAGACATCGAGGCGCTCGACACTCCGATTCCAAAACTGACACGCCGTTATCACCGCGAGTTCAAACACCTCGATGCGCTCGATCCCGCCTCGTTTAAGAATCAATTGCTTCCCTTGAAACCGTTCACGCCCGAGCAGACGCGCGAGATTGTATTCAAGACGATGCTCGACTCCGAGATTCACCACACCATCCAGATCGACGGTTCCGGGCCTGCCGATTATCGTTCGGTGGTGGCATTCTTCGCGCGGCAGTTGCTCAAAGACCTTCGCCTGGTAGGTGGTTATGATGTGCTTTATGGAAAAGTGAAAGCGTTCATGCGAGAGTTTCTCTTTGCACCCGCGCCGGCCGATCTTGAAGATCCGGTTGTGCTCCGTAATCTTTCCGAACCAGATGCCGGCAAGATTCTCTACGACTCCTTCAAAAGTGCTATGAACGCGTTGACTATTCAGGAGCGAGGCATTACTCATATCGAAGACCGCATTCGCTTGCGTGAAACGCGCCCGTTTCGCACCGAGCATCGACCGTACCTGGCAGCCAGCAAATCAATCTTTAGCAAGATTGTTGGCGAGCCGCACTCTGGCGGTTTTGAACTTTCCTTTGCGGCCTTCCTCGAAAGCGCCGCCGATGTTGCTGCATTCAACAAGATATATCTCGCCGTTGGGTTCAAGCTCGACTATGTGAAGGCGGATGGCGACCTGTCTAACTACATTCCTGATTTCATCGTGCGCACCAGCGATAGAATGATTTGGATCGTGGAAACGAAGGGACGCGAGGAAATCGACCTACCGCAAAAGATGGCCCGGCTAAAGCAATGGTGCGCTGATGCGACCGCCGCCGAAGAAGATGGACAGCGCTACGATTTCGTTTTTGTGGACCAGAGCGGATTTGAAAAGCACGCGCCGAAGACTTTTGCGGCTTTAACCGCCAGCTTCACGGAATACAAGCAATAAATCATGATGACATTTCGCGACAATCGACTTCGAGATTTCACGTTGACCATGAGTTCAGCATGGTTGCTGAGCGACATCACGGAGGCCAAGGGCAAGCAGGAACTTTACACTCGTCAGTCACCACAGGTGCTGAAAGCTCTGCGTGAAATGGCGCTCGTACAGAGCGCTGAATCGTCCAACCGCATCGAGGGTGTCACCGTCGCCGCTGACCGCCTACGCCCGCTCGTTCTTGGCAACACTAAGCCTCGCGACCGTGCCGAGCAGGAAGTCCAGGGCTATCGGCTCGCCTTGAACGAAATCCACCGTCAACACGAGAAACTGGCGATAACACCAGATACCGTAAAGCGTCTGCACGCTCTCAGTCAGTCTGTCAGCCGTGACGCCGGCGAGTTCAAACGTCTGGACAACGAAATTATTCAGCTTATCCCGGGAGCGGCGCCGGTGATTCGATTCCGCTGCCTGACCGCGAAAGAAACTCCGGCCGCCCTGGATGAGTTGTGCCTTCTCTATCGCCACGCTTTAGATCAGGACAATATCCCGCCACTCATTGCCATTGCCGCGCTCGTGCTGGACTTTCTCTGCATCCATCCGTTTCGCGACGGTAATGGCCGCGTCTCACGTCTGCTGACGTTGCTGGCTCTCTATCAGCACGGCTATGAAGTGGGGCGCTATGTCAGTCTTGAACGGCT
>DATKIS010000166.1:0-5601 GCA_035543975.1 Pyrinomonadaceae bacterium | reverse complement strand
GCAGAATGAATTACAGCGTGCTTTTTGTCCTGACGGCTGGCTCCTGATTTCTGTATTCTCTTAAGAGGTTAACGAACACATGGCCCTCGTACCAATGGTTGTCGAGCAAACGTCGCGTGGTGAGCGTGCATTCGACATCTTCTCGCGGCTACTGAAAGACAACATCATTTTTTTGGGTACTCCCATCGACGATCAAATTGCTAACTTGATCGTGGCCCAACTGCTCTTTCTCGAAGCTGAGGATCCTGAGAAGGACATCAACATCTACATCAACTCGCCGGGCGGTTCCATCACCGCCGGCATGGCGATCTATGACACGATGCAGTTTATCCGTCCGGACGTGACCACGATCTGCGTGGGCCAGTGTGCGTCGATGGGGGCCTTACTGCTAACCGCCGGCGCCAAGGGCAAGCGTTTCGCGCTGCCAAATTCACGCATACTGATTCATCAACCGACCGGCGGTTCCCAGGGTCAAGCAACTGATATTCGGATTCAAGCTGAAGAGATATTGCGGATGCGCGAACTAACTTCGCAGATTATTGCCAAGCATACCGGCCAGGATTTTGAAACGGTCGAGCGCGACGTTGAGCGCGACAAGATTATGTCCGCCGCTCAGGCGAAGGAGTATGGCTTAATTGACGAGGTAATTGCACACCGCGAGTAGCCAGTTCTAGTCTAAAGAGGCCAAGCCGGATGATTGCCAAAATGAAAGCTCGCGGGGTCAGTTGCTCGTTTTGCGGCAAGTCGAAAGGTGAGGTCGCAAACATCGTATCTGGAACACCCCAACGCACTCCCGGAGTTCCCCAAAAAATGATCGGCAAGAGTGCTTTTATCTGTAACGAATGTGTTGAGCGGTATCGCAAGATAGTGACCAGTTCTGAAATTCTCGGCAACTCCCCGGTTATTACCAAGTAGGGATTTGGTTCGATCGAAGCTTAAGGAGATCCCCTAATTTTATGGTTAGACGAACCGACGACACGCTGCGCTGTTCATTTTGTGGCAAGTCGCAGAATGAAGTTAAAAAACTCATTGCGGGCCCCACCGTCTACATCTGCAATGAGTGCATTGACATCTGCAACGAGATCATCACGGACGACCAGCAAGCGGAATCCGTGGCCACTCGGCCACCGCTGCCCAAGCCTGGTGAAATCAAGAGCTTTCTCGACGAGTATGTAATCGGCCAGGATGAAACCAAAAAGCGCCTGGCTGTCGCTGTCTATCAGCATTACAAACGGATAGAGTTGGGCCGCAGACGTTCCGAAGTCGAGATCCAAAAGGCGAACATCCTGCTCATCGGCCCAACCGGGACCGGCAAAACGCTGCTTGCCCAGACGCTGGCCCGCATGCTCAGTGTCCCCTTTACCATTGTCGATGCTACTACCCTTACGGAAGCCGGGTACGTTGGCGAAGACGTTGAAAATATCATTCTGAAACTGTTGCAAGCGGCCAACGGCGACGTCGAACGTGCCCAACAGGGAATAATCTATATTGACGAAGTCGACAAGATTTGCCGTAAGGACGAAAACCCGTCGATCACCCGTGACGTTTCCGGTGAAGGCGTTCAGCAAGCGCTGTTGAAGATTCTTGAAGGGACGATTGCAAACGTTCCGCCGCAGGGTGGACGCAAACATCCGCACCAGGAGTTTTTCCCGATCGACACTTCCAACATCCTGTTTATTTGCGGTGGGGCTTTCGTTGGTCTGGAGAAAGTGATCGAGCGACGTTTGCGTAATAAGTCTCTGGGCTTCCAGGCAGAGGTTAAGAGTGGTCGCCATCGCCACGCTGAAGCTCTGGCGGCGGTCCAACCCGAAGACCTTATCCGTTTCGGTTTGATTCCGGAGTTTGTGGGACGCTTGCCGGTTTGTGGCGTGCTCCACGAACTCGACGAAGGTGCATTGATCAAGATTCTCACCGAGCCGAAAAATGCGCTCGTCAAGCAGTATCAAAAGAAGTTTGACTTCGACAACGTGAAGTTGAAGTTCACGGAAGATTCGTTGAAGGCGGTGGCGAAGCAGGCCGTCGAGAGAAAAGTCGGCGCGCGCGGCTTAATGATGATCCTCGAAGAGTTGCTGTTGGATGCCATGTACACTCTGCCGTCGCAGAAGCGAGTCAAGGAGTTTGTTATCACCAGCGAAATGGTAGAACGCCGACGCGCGATTCCTGGGGAAGGTTTGACCGGGATCGACGGTGCCGCCGCTTAATTGCTCGACAATTCAACTACTCTCTGCTGAGGAAAACGTCATAAACGAAAGTCAAACAAGTTTCGCAGACAACCCTGAGTGACATACACTTAGGAAATGCATTACAATTGGACATCTTGTATTGGGGCGAGACGGCAGTTTGAGCGGCTCGCCCCTCTTACCAAAAGCCGGATTAAATAAGTTGATTTAGAATTATGGAAGAATATTCAGATCGTGCTCCTGCCGACGTCGCCTGGTACCCGATGGTTCCTATCCGTGACGTTGTCATTTTCCCTTTCACTAAGGTCGCTTTCAAGATAGGCAGGCAGGGCTCCGTGCGAGCGCTTGAACAGGCGCTTGCCAATGACCGCACGATCTTTCTGGCAACTCAACACGACGCTACAGTAGACGAGCCTTCTCCTGATCAGATATACGCCGTCGGCACGCTCGGCCGGATTCTGCAGTCGCAGAAGCAGGATAATGGCCAGATTAAGGTCGTTGTAGAAGGTCGGGAGCGAGCCACCACCGTGCGCGTGGAAAACACGGAAGGCGCTTTTATGGCGCTGGTAAAGCGTGCTCCAGTGGTCAACGAGGATGGTACCCGCCTCGATGCACTAGTACAGAAGATCGGACAACTCGTCGAGCAACATCTGCGGCTGGCACCCGAAAGTCAAACTGACGCACTGCAGACAGCACTTCGTAATCAGAACCCTTCCCACCTCGCCGATGCGCTGGCTTCGCAGTTGCGCATCTCGGTGGAAGACAAACAGGGACTGCTCGAGTTGTTCTCTTCCCAGGCGCGTCTGCAGCGACTGATTGAGTTGTTGGAGTTGGAAATCGAAAAGCGCCAGCTCGATCGGTCGATTCAGACTCGCGTGAAGCGGCAGATGGAAAAGGCTCAAAAGGAGTATTACCTCAACGAGCAGATCAAGGCGATCCACAAAGAGCTGGGACGCAAAGACGAGAAGGCTGAACTCGAGGAGCTCAAGAAGAAGATTGAAGAAGTCGGGATGACTGAAGAGGCCAAGACCAAGGCCCTGCAAGAACTGCACCGGCTCGAGGCGATGCCGCCAATGTCTGCCGAAGGCACTGTTTCCCGCACTTACATCGACTGGCTCGTGAATGTGCCCTGGAAACAGAAGAGTAAGGAAATTAAGGATCTCAGCAAAGCCGAAGATGTTCTCAACGAAGACCACTTTGGTTTGGAGAAAATCAAGGAACGCATTCTCGAATACCTTGCGGTGCGTCAGCTCGTTAAGAATCCCAAAGGCTCAATACTCTGCTTTGTAGGCCCGCCGGGAGTTGGCAAGACCAGCCTCGGCAAATCGATCGCTCGCGCAACCGGCCGCAAGTTTGTGCGCCTATCGCTTGGTGGTGTTCGAGATGAGGCCGAGATTCGTGGACATCGTCGCACCTATATTGGCGCGCTGCCCGGCCAGATAATTCAAATGATGAAGAAGGCTGGCACCGTTAATCCCGTCCTGCTGCTGGACGAAGTGGACAAGCTCGGTGCTGATTTTCGGGGCGACCCGAGCTCTGCACTGCTGGAGGTTCTTGACCCCGAACAGAACCATACCTTCCAGGACCACTATCTCGACGTGGAATACGACCTATCGAAGGTTTTCTTCATAGCGACTTCCAACGTCCTTCATACGATCCCGCCCGCGTTGCAGGATCGACTGGAAATTCTCCGCTTATCAGGCTACACAGAGCGCGAGAAGCTGGAGATAGCTAAACGACATTTAGTGCCGAAGCAGGCTGAGGGCAATGGATTAAAGCCCGGACAGCTTGATTTCACCGACGAGGGACTCCTTGAAATCATTCGCCATTACACCCGGGAATCCGGCGTACGCAACCTGGAGCGTGAAGTAGGTTCGTGCTGTCGCAAGATCGCTCGTCGCTTCGTCTCAGAAAATGTGGCCGAAGAGTTTAAGGACGTCGTCGATGCGGCGCGGGTTCGGGAAATGCTCGGTCCCATCAAGTTTCGTCAACAGGTCGTGGCCGCATCCAGCGAGATCGGCTTGGCGACAGGTTTAGCCTGGACTGAAATCGGCGGCGAGGTCTTGCAGATAGAGGCAACCTTAACTAAAGGACGCGGTGGCGTAATGCTCACCGGTAAGTTGGGGGATGTCATGCAGGAGTCGGCGCAGGCTGCGCTGACCTGCATTAAGGCGCGCGCCGAACGTCTGGGAATGAGTATCGACATCATTCGTAAGCGTGATCTGCATATTCACGTTCCTGAAGGCGCCATTCCCAAAGACGGGCCGTCAGCCGGCATCACGATGGCAACCGCCATGGCGTCCGCGCTTACTCGCGCCGCTGTTCGGAAGAACGTTGCGATGACTGGGGAGATTACACTCCGAGGTCGCGTGCTGCCCATTGGCGGCGTCAAGGAAAAGCTGCTCGCGGCGCATCGCTTTGGCATTGACACGATTATTTTGCCCAAGGATAACGAGAAGGACCTGCCAGAGGTTCCCGAGGAGGTTCGCAACGCGCTGACCATCAATCTGGTTGAAACGATTGATGAAGTGCTGGCGCTTGCGCTCGAAGACGTTCGTCCGACTGACGCGACGGCTACCGATGAGACCAAGACGCCGCCACTCTGGACAACCGAGCAACCTTCACAAGGCATTCAGACAAGTTAACAACCTAGCTCAACAGCCAGTCACCCGGGGTTCAAGCTTTCGCTTGCGTGCTTTATCCGCGATCGAGAGTTTGAACGCTGAACTTCGTTTTTTCTAATCTCAAATGTTTTCCCAATCATGAAGGAGACCCCATGAGTAAACATCACGACGCGGATCTGATTTTGAAGCTTTACGAGTTGAGAAGAGAACCAACCATGCGCGAGGCGCGCAATTGGATCTTCACCTTTAATCCCACCAGCGTGCAGGACGTGATTGAGGTGCTGCTGGGCGAACATAGTGGCCACTACCGCATGGTTATTAGCTACTGGGATATGGCGGCGGCCATGGTGAATAACGGGGCCATCGACGAACAACTGTTCAACGAGACAAACGGCGAGCATCTCTTCGTGTATTCGAAGATTGAACCGGTAATCGAAGAAGTACGCACGCTTTTTGGCAATCCCGATTTCCTGCGCAATCTTGAAACGCTGGTGAAGCGCATCCCGGATCACGAACAAAAGCTGATCGCGATGCGCGAGCGCATGAAGAAATTCGCCGAAATGCGGGCGGAGCGTAGCGCCAACACCCAAGCCGCTGCGGCTGAAGCGTAAGGAAGGTATGTTCGACAACTTCAGTTTGTCGTGATCACACGAAACAAGTCTCTGAAGGGAGACGAGCGACAAACTAAGGAGCCTCTTGCAAAACTGGTCGAACCAGAGACTAGAGAGACAAATCGCGAGAACCATGGAATGTTTTGAATTACGCTGAAAGCGTTGGCTAATTCCAGCCCCGGGTTG
>DATKIS010000165.1:0-5866 GCA_035543975.1 Pyrinomonadaceae bacterium | reverse complement strand
GTTTATCTGGCTTATGACCGGGCGAGCGGCAGGCGTCCCGTCGGCGTTGAACAAGTACGGCGGGCTGAATACCTCGACGGAGTTCTCCACACTGAGGCTACAGCCCCCGGGTGAGGCCCCGCCAGCCATCATAACCTTGCCACTGGGTAACAACAGTGCACAGGCGTGGTAGTGCCTCGGACGGTTCATCTCGTCCATCTCGCGCCACGGGTTGATCACGGCGCTTGGGTTGTAGATCCAGCTCGGGTAAGGTGCGGCCTGGAGTCCGCCGCATACCAAGATCGTCGAGTCCGGCAACACCACGGCGCTGACGTTGATTCGGGGCCGCCCGTCGGGAATGCTCGCGGCCGAGCCCCAAGTCGGCGAGAGGGTGGAGAGGTTGATAGTTTGCGCGGTGCTGTTCGTGCCGGCCGGGCCGCCACCGATCACCGTGACGCGGACGAAGGGATAGGAAGGATGGAGAAGCAGAACCGACATCCCTTTGGCTCGATCGATCGTCGCTCCCGCCACCTCTGTCCAGTGGCCGCTGGTCGCGCCCATCGGCGCGTCGAAAGTGAACCAGGCAGCCGGTCCATCGGCGTACCCACCTGGGTTGCCGGTACTGCAGTTGGCAAAGCCCGTGGGCGCGTAGAAGATCTCTCCCCCCGGAAGCATGTGCAGCCCCGGGTAGGTCTGGTTGAAGTGCTTCGTGATCGCGCCGTTCACGATGATGGGCAGGAAAGAGTTGGTGGCCTCCGAGTAGACCTCCATGCCACCTGTACCGCCGCTGCCGCCGGCCACGAGAACGCGGTTACACGCGCCGGTGGGTCCCTGCTCGTCACCCAGCATTAGGGCGGTCGGGTACCACCGCCTGGTGGTCATATCAGCGGTGCGCGTCCAAGTGTGGAGCACGGGGTCGTAGCGCCAGCCCTGGTTCGAAGTGGCGGCCCCGGGCCCTCCGCCGCCACCTCCCACCACCAGCAACTTGCCGTCGGAGAGGACTACGTGACCGGAGCAGAAGAGATCCGCGGTCAGGCCGGTGGTCGCGCCGGGAATCACTGTAAACGTCGGAGCCACCTCGTTGGTCGGATCCCAGAGGATGGTATCCGTGCCGCTCTCGAGGAATATGACCTCGCCGGTCCGCAACAAAGCAGCGTGCTCAATAGACAGCTCGACGCCCCCAGCTTCCATGTCATACAGATAGTCCCAGCGTCCATAGGTGGCAGGACCGAAGGAGCCGAGGAGAGTGTCCAGGATGCCCGGATCGATTTCGAACAAGTCCTTGACCGTGACGAAACCGAGGAGCAGGTCGAACTCGCGGCGCGCCTCCAGGATGCGCGTCGCAGTCTTGAGGTCCAGGGTACGCTTGCGCTCAAAATGGTGAGGGATATCCCCCATGTGGGCCGCCGCCTCGTCGACGACGAAGACGTCGTGGGGCAGTACTGTCAGATCCCCCGGTACCCGGGCTGCGTTGACGAAGCGGAGAACGCGCTCCTGAGTATGAACGTCGGCCTTCCCTTTTGGACGCGGAGAATCAGGTCCTTTGGGGGGTGTGATGTCGGTCTTTTTGTCGGCCTTATGGTGGTCAGCCTTTTTGTGGTTTTCTTTAGCCATTGTCGTCCCTCCTTTGTGAGACAGTTGGAACTTCGACTAGTCTGCGACAGCCGCGAGGCTCGTCGCGGCGCACCCAGTTAATTCAGTGTTGACGTCGTTGACGTGGGGCTTACGAGGGAATCACACGTTTGACTTGAAACTCGGCCGGCGCTTGCTCAAAGAAACCACGCCCTGCTAGACAGAGCGGGGCCTAGTGAAAAAGAGTCCGGCTGTTCTCTTTAGTGATGGCCAGCCGGCTTAACTGAATTGGTGGTGGTCATGCCCGTTGACTCCGGCATGGGACACGAGCCCTTCTTGCAACAGCATCCTTGCCCGCCGGTATGTTTACCGGTGCAGCAGGCGTGATTTCCTTTTTTGCAACAGCGCTTGTTTTCGTAACAACAATGCTTCATCTTGCAGCATGAGGCATGCCCCCGCTTCTTCGGGCGGGCTATGCTGCTGGACGAAGCGACTAACGGAAAAGCGCAGAGAAGGATGATAGTGAGGACTCTGAGTTGTCTCATAAGGCACCTCCGGGATGAGAAACGGTGAGTTAATAAATAGGCAAACAGCGCGAGGCATCCGTTTGACAATTCGGTAACCTAAAGGTTCTAAGACTGGCTTGAGTCTATGACAGGAAGGACGACCTGTCCAGCTTTTTCGGTGGACCTCGGAAATTTCTTGCCCTGATCATTAAGCCTGTTTTTTTCCCGGATTCAAAAAGATTCCGGCCAGCCGATCGGATCTACCTCTCGATCCGCGAAAAGGAATCTTCCTTTTTGTGGAAAGGCACTTCCGTCAGACAGGACCAGTTCGAGTTCGAGCTGGGCACTTGTGCCCGGCTGAGCTTCAGGCAGATTGTGTTTGTTGAAGCGCAGATTCCTGCTCGGTGAGTGTGAAATAGACCTTGATCGGATCGAGCGTCGAAACGGTTGTGAGCGGACTCGTGGAGCTGATTAAGTTACCGATCTGTGCTTGCGCACTGCCCGCAATGCCATCGATTGGCGAAATGATCCGGGTGAAGTCCAGATTGAGCGCTGCTGTCTTGACAGCCGCTCTTGCGTTTTCAACTTGTCCTTTGGCCGTGGCGATTGCCGCTTGGCTGTAGCAATCTGCGCGTGAGCGACACGAACTTGTGCACGCTCGGCGTCGACCCCGCCTCCGGCTACCCCTATCTCAGCTTTGGCGGCCTGGGTCGCGTTGTCATAGTCCTGTTGAGTGACGGCCTTCTGCTCCGCCAGCGGGGCGTACTTGTTTACGTCGAGTTGAGTTCTAACCTGATTAGCTTGCGCCCGGGCGAGCTGTGCCTGGGCCTGCGAGAGTTGACTGTTGGCCTGCGCGAGCTGCGCTTCAGCCTGCGCTGTGAATTGGCTTGCCCGAGTTGTCCCTGAAACTGCGCCAACTCACCGTTGGCTTGCTCAAGCGCGGCTTGAAAAGATCTCGGATCGATTTCGAACAATAGCTGCCCTCTCTTTACAAAAGACCCTTCCTTGTAGTTCTGTCTGAAGAAATAGCCCGCGACCTGCGCCCGACATGTGTGTATGAAAGTTATGTCCCTGTCGATTTAGGGTCTCAACGATTTCGTTGAAGCTCATGAAATCTCCTACGAGTGGCAGATACTCGCCATTGCCTGCCTCATCCGGGTGCGCGAAGGCGCCGGCCACGATGCTCCCGAGTTCGCTGATGTCGCCCAGGTGAATGACCCGCAAAGTTTTATCAAGCGGAAGGGTCCAACCCACGGATCCGTCAGCCTGCTTTTGCAGAGCCCAGCATGCCCGTAAGGTTCCCGTAATAGAACGGCGCGATGACGAACGTATGGTTCGCAAACCCGGCTTCCTGCACTACCCGATCGATCTTCGCTTTGCCGGTAAAGTGGGGAACGTTGAACTTGCCGCCGCTGATCGCTTCCACATTTGGCAGCATGGACCAGATAAAGTGTTTGACGCCAACATCCATCGCAGCGCGTATCGCCGCTGTTGCCTGCTTAAGCTCGTCAGCGCCTCCGTGTGCCCAAAAATTGGTCACCAGGAAAACTCCGTGTGCCCCTTCAAATGCAGCTTTGAGGGTCTCAGGTTTGTCTAAATCTGCCTCGACGACTTCCTCAGCGAGTTCGCGATGCTTGTCTGGATTGCGAGTCAGAGTGCGCACCTTAAATAGGCCGCTGGCTTGCAGGGCACGTACAACCCCACCTCCCTGCTGCCCCGTTGCGCCGATCACGGCGATTGTTTCTTGATTGTTAGACACCATGTCGATTCTCCTCTTTGTGTCGACGTTTCGCGGAACAACGTTTGGAATTATTTCGGGCTGAGCGACGAGCGCGTCGCCTCGCGTCACTGCACGCTCAATCTTTTTCTCTTTCAATCCACTCGCGAATGTATGAGGGACAATTCTCAAGCGTCACACCATCCATCTCGCAACGAATAAAAAAGCGCATCGCTTCGCGATCAATCACAGTAATGTTTTTCAGGCCCGCAACGATGTCGGCATAGTCGGTTTGGAGTTCCCAAAGTCTCTTCAACTCGGCTATGGCCTGATTGTCGATTTGGCCGCTCAGGATGAATACTGTCACCCTCCCTCGCGCCGCAGTCTCGATTCTAAAAGTCATCGATGAGCCCACTTCCCAGTCTGCTGCATTACACTTGCACTATTTCCAGCCGAGCACGCATCAAGGACAGTGCAAGCCGAATACCTTGTGGATTTCGCTGAAAACTGTGCTCGAAGCGGAGATTGGAGTGACAGGATCTTAGGAAGTGCCAGGATTCTGGGAGTTGAGGATCGTTTCGCTTTGTCGTGGACCTGACCTTACTTATACTTCAGGCAATGACATCAATAGGACACGCATCCGAACAAACTGCGCCTGCGCTCCAGCGGAGTGAGGAACGCTTTCGCCTGATCGTCGACAGCATTCCTGGGTTTGTGTCTGGATTTGAAGATCAAACAACTCAATATAAAGAAACACACCATCCGGTAAGCTAAACTATGAAATGCAATATAAAACAAACGAGATAAGCGGCGGCGAAGTAAAAATGACCAAGCAGGAGATCATCGAAATGATCGAGCGTGCCGGCTTCGAGGCTGTGGAAAGGGATACTGTTTATAATCGTGTTGAGACGGCGGTGGCAAGATAATTCCAACGGCAATGAGGTTAGATTCGGGCAAGATTTCTGGAAGAGTTTAGTGCCTAGGAAGGCTAAATGGCAGCTAAGATGGAGAAAAGGTTTCAGGTATTTGTAAGCTCAACCTTTGAAGACTTGAAAGACGAGCGCCTAGAAGTCGTCAAAGCCCTGTTGGAACTCAACTGTTTCCCTTCCGGAATGGAATATTTTCCGGCTGCGAGTGAGGATCAATGGTCGTTCATAAAACGGTTGATTGATGAATCGGACTACTACCTTCTAGTGATCGCCGGAAAATATGGATCAACCGACCCTTCGGGC
Organism: Pyrinomonadaceae bacterium; assembly: GCA_035543975.1. Classification (GTDB taxonomy): domain Bacteria; phylum Acidobacteriota; class Blastocatellia; order Pyrinomonadales; family Pyrinomonadaceae; genus PSRF01. Next base: position 860 of record DATKIS010000165.1, on the reverse strand, counting down.
ACGAGTTATACCCAAAAGGAATATGAATATGCCGTAGAAAAGAATATTCCCGTCATCGCTTTTCTTCATGCAAGACCTGAAAATATTCCACTCGGTAAGTCGGAAACGATCCCGGAGAGGATTGAGAAGTTGGAAAACTTCCGCGGAATGGCACAGACTCGACTCTGTAAGTTCTGGGAAAGTTCAGCAGAACTTGGGAGAGTAGTTAGTAGCAGCTTATCGCAGTTGATGATCAGGCAACCACGCGATGGCTGGGTGAGCTTTGCATCTATTAAAGACTTGTTAGGCAAAGAGAAAATTAACTCAAGTTCATTCTTTTCAGAAAATTATGTCAACAACAGTGAAGTCTTTCAAGATTGCTTTCGCACGGCCAAGGAAATTGTAATTGCCGGTTATGCGCAAAATAGAATGATGGTGGCGTACTCCGCAGAAATTGAAAGGATTCTCAAAAATAAAGGCACGGCCAAGATTATTGTTCTGGATCCGGACGGTCAGGCGGTTGAACTCGCAAATGTACGGAGTTCTAATCCTAGCGAAATTGACGAAAGTCGTTTTCAGCATAAGGCGGCACTTGCAAGACTGAATGCAATACAAAAGCGTGTCGGAACTCTCGGTGATTTACAGATTAGACTCATCGATTATTTGTTGCCCTACACCATTTACGGCTTCGATCTGAGCAATGAGGAGAGCGCTACGATCTTCGTGTGGCTCACTCCCTTTCAAGAACCGTCCATTAGCCGACCTGGCTTCATACTTCGAAAACAGTCGGATGCTCGTTGGTTTACTTTTTTTCAATTACAGTTTTCTCGACTATGGGATTGGGAGGCAACGAGAGAGTATGACTCTGATATCCGAACGTC
>DATKIS010000164.1:0-5146 GCA_035543975.1 Pyrinomonadaceae bacterium | reverse complement strand
TAATTGCGATTTCAGCTTTCTCTTTTGCCGCCAGGTCGTCGCGCCCGCCTTTTTCATATTGCTCTACCGAATCACGACGTTGCTTAACCAGCGAGCGCAATAACTTCATCATCTCGTCGTCATCGAGCTCGCCACCTTTCTCAATCTGCCGATTCATCATCGCCGCTTTAACCATGCGCAGGGTAGAAGTGCGCGGCGCGTCCTGGGCTTTCATGGAAGCAGTCAAGTCGGAAATAATCTGCTCTCTCAAACTCATCGTTAAGATTCCTCCTGTCGACAATATACCCCAACCCGGCATTGTAGGGGCTGCACTCCGTGGCCGCCCCACGGTTCAAGCCAATCCTAACTGCCGACCCTTTCGGGCCTACGGAACCAGTGTCGGTATGTTCGTGTCCGTGAGTATTCGCTTCGTCGCGAGCAGCTTCAGCAACTCAGACGCGATTAACCGGTGGCCCATGTGGTTTGGATGAATCAACTCCCCAAACCATCCTTCGTTTGAGGGATATGCGGCCTCGGTTAACTCAAGCACTTCGAGAAAGGGGACGTCGTTTTGCTGCACCAGGGAACGGAGTGCGGTACGGTATTGCCCCATCAAAGCAGCCTCGGGAGGATTCGTCGTCCGGTCACGGTAGGTGGCACCGATCACCATGACTTGAGTTCCTCGCCCTTTCGCTAGTCGAATGATCTCTTGAAAGTTGTTCAGATACTCTGGCTCGGATACGCGGGCCACCGGCTTTCGCTTAATAGTGACTGCTTGCGGTCGCGAGCGCAGCCAGCGCGTGGCGTGCGCAAAAGCCTGGCTGTGATCCACGAGCCACCTTATTCCAAACGCGCGCCAGCCGGTATTGATTGCCTCGCGATCGGGAGCATCGCTGAAGCTGACGTCGTTCCACCCAAAGCTCACGATTATCAAGTCAGGGTCTAGTCTATTGAGGTTTCGCTTAAGCCACGCGAGCCCCTGGTGTGAAGTGTACCCAGGCACAGCCATCGTTATGACTTCAATCGTCCGCTCGGGATTTGCGGCCCGCAAGTGTTTCTCCAACAGCATCGGGAAGGGAAGCCATTCCCGATCGTACTCCGCTGGTTTCTCAGGCCAAACGGTTGGCACGCGGTAGCCGAATGTAACTGAATCTCCTACACACAGGATGCGCAGGGTTCCCGGCTGCTTGGGCTTGATCCGCTCGTTTGGATCTCCCGAACGAAGGTGATCTCCGTTGGTGGAAACTACGGTGAAGTCCCAGACCACATGGTCGAGATTGGGTTTGAGTCGCCACAGCAACAGCGGATCGCCCTCGAAGATCGTCGATTGTTTCGCGTCAGCGACCTGGGCTTTTTGCTGTGGAGTAACAACGAAGAGATCGAGACTGGAGACGTGGTCCATTCTCGCCCGGGTAACAGCTTCGATTGTCAGGAGGACCAGAACGAAGGTGAGGTAGATAAGTAAGGCATAAACGAGCCGGCGCTTGAGCGGGATGCCCGGCCGGGTTGGTGAATTGGCGCCCGGCGACCCTTCTTCAGACTCACTCATTATTTGAAAGACTGTGACCGCCCGAAACTTTGTTGGTGACGATTGAAGTCGGTATCGTGTGGCGAAACTCAATCGAGCTCATTCATATTTCGCACAAAGCGTTGGCCATTGTGCCCTTCAGTCCCGCTAGTTTAGCAAAGTAATTCCGTTAGACCGCATTTCTCCTCACCGATAGGGAGTACCTTAATTCCAGGTTTTCTCTGTGCCTCCTCTGAGTTCTCCGTGTCTCTGTGGTGGAAAAACGGCGCAAAACAATCACCACGGAGACACACGGAAGATCACAAAAGTGCTTGATGCGCGTGAGCGCCCGCGGTCCCACCAGGAAACAAACCTTCTCCTTACCGGAACCAAAGATTCGAAAAATCCTTCCGACAATGATAGTTTTCCGAATCGTCGTTCGCCTTAGCAGGTAACAACGCTTTTTCATAACTTTCAGTGACTAAAAAGGAGTAACCATGGCCGCCAAGAATACCAATACCGCGAAACGACGCACCGAGACCAAAGAATTACCCAAGAATAAGAAGGACGTTAGATCTAGCGCGCTAAAGCAAGTGAAGGGCGGCGACGCACCATTAATAACAACGTATGATTTGAAAATGGCCAAGAAGTAGCCGTGACGGTAGTCGTCCCAAGCTGCATCCAGGCAGGTTTCCAATTGGCGGCAAATGTTTTGCGCAGGAAGTGGACGGCGCTTACTTGTGACCGGCCGGGTGCCGATTGTCTTGTATCTGACCGTTTGATTTCAACAGATGCGCTTTTAGATATTGGCCGGTGTGAGATGCGCGTGATGCCATGAGCTGTTCGGGTGTGCCGGTGACTACAACGTGGCCGCCGGCGTCTCCGCCCTCCAGGCCAAGGTCGATGATGTAGTCGGCAGTTTTGATTACGTCGAGGTTGTGTTCGATCACCAGCAGCGAACCGCCAGCATCGATCAACGCACGAAACGCGGCCAGCAGTTTGTTGATATCGTCGAAATGCAGGCCAGTGGTCGGCTCGTCGAAAATGTAGAGTGTCTTGGCGCCGGTGCGTTTCGACAGTTGAGCTGCGAGTTTGATCCGTTGGGCCTCGCCACCAGAGAGAGTCGTGGCTGATTGACCAAGCCTGAGGTACCCAAGGCCCACCTCATCCAGCACGCGCAGCCGATTGGTAATCTTTGGTACCTCGCGGAAGAAACCAATGGCCTCGCGCACCGTCATATTCAGAACTTCGTGCACGTTTTTGCCGCGGTAACGAATGTCGAGGATCTGCTGCTTGAAACGGGTCCCTTTGCATTCTTCACAGACCAGTTCCACGTCCGCGAGAAACTGCATTTCGACCGTAACGGTGCCGTCGCCCTGGCAAACGTCACAGCGCCCGCCCGGCAGATTGAAAGAGAAGTGAGCAGGATCAAACCCACGCGCCTGCGCCTCGCGAGTTGAGGAAAACACTTCGCGGATCGCGTCGTAAACTTTTATGTAGGTTACCGGATTGGACCTGGGTGTGCGGCCAATCGGGGACTGGTCCACCAGGATCACGTCATCAATCAACTCACTACCTTCCAACCTGGAAAACGCGCCCACATGCCCCTGCCAGTCTCCCCGCTGCTTCTTCAAGCCCGCATAGATACAGTCGTGAATCAGGGTTGACTTGCCGGAGCCGCTAACGCCCGTGACGCAGACGAGCATGTCGAGTGGAATGTCTAAATCGATTGACTTGAGATTGTGCTCACTGGCCCCGCGCAACGCCAATTGCCGCTTTTGAACCGGGCGTCGCTGTTTGGGCTCCTTGATTTCGACTTCACCGCGCAGGTAACGAGCAGTCAACGAGGCTTCGTCAACCATTAACCCGGCGAAGTCGCCTTCATAAATTACCCGGCCGCCGAGTTCACCGGCCGAGGGCCCAATATCAAGAATATGGTCGGCGGCACGCATCATGTCTTCGTCGTGTTCCACGACCAACACCGTGTTCCCGATGTCGCGCAGATTGAGCAGCAGGCTGATGAGCCGATCGTTGTCGCGGGGATGAAGTCCGATTGAAGGCTCATCCAAAACGTAGAGTGCGCCGACCAGAGACGAACCGAGATTGGTGGCCAGCTGAATTCTCTGCGCCTCACCACCAGATAGCGTAGAGGCAAGTCGATCAAGAGTCAGGTAGTCAAGACCAACTTCAACCATGAAGCGCAAGCGGCGCCGAATCTCAAACAGGATTCTGTCGGCTATAGCACTTTGTTCGGTGGACAACTCGAGCGACTCGAAGAAAACCGCGGCATCCTTAATCGATAACGCGCAGACTTCAGTCAGCGTGCGATCACCCACTTTCACGTCGCGGGCTTCTTGCCGCAAACGGCCACCGCCGCAGTCAGGACACAAGGTGTAGCCGCGATACTTGGAGAGAAACACGCGGACGTGCAGCTTGTATTTCTTAGTCTCCAGCCAATCGAAGAACCCGCGTACGCCGGCCCACTGCTTCTTACCTTCAATAATCGCCCGTTGTTCGACCCGAGTGAGTTGGGCAAACGGAGCAGTCATCGAAATCTTTTCCGACTTGCAAAACTGTTTCAGCTCGTCCAGCGCCCATTCATGCTGGGGTTTGGTCCATGGCTCGATGGCCCCTTCCTTCAGGCTTAGTCCCGGATTAGGAATCACCAGGTCAAGATCGAGGCCGATGGTGTTGCCAAAGCCCTGACAGGTTGGGCAGGCGCCATAAGGATTATTAAAACTAAACAGGCGAGGCTCTGGTTGGGCGTAGACCGTACCGTCGTATTTGCATTCAAAGCGGTCGGAAAATTTCAGCCGGATAGGGTCGCTTGATGATTGATCTGCTCCGGTCGCGCCGGAGCCCTTCTTAACCGTCGGGCTATTGCCCCCTGCCGCCGTTTCGATGTTGGCGTTGCCGTGGCCTTCCTGAAAACAGATCTCCAGTGAATCAACCAGTCGTTGACGGATATCGGGCCCGGCTACCAGCCGATCCACCATCACGAATACATTGTCGAAACTGCTGAGCGTGAAGTCGTCCGGGGAATGGAGTTCGATGATCTGCCCTGCGGAATAGAGACGGGAGAAGCCTCGCTGCATCAGGCTCATTACATGGGCAATGATTACCTGACGCGGAGTCGCGGAAGTGCCGCGACGCGCAACTGCGGCCTTGTCTTTCACAGTTCCGCGGGTGCCTTTTCGCTTTTCCGTTTGGCCGTTTCTGGCCGCCTCGGCCTCACCATTCCTGGTCTCGGCCAGACCCGCGTGTGCCGGAAAGAGAACGTAGAAGCGAGATCCTTCAGGAAGAGTGTCCAAAACCGAATCGGCCACGGATTCAGGCGAGTCTTTGTAGACTTCGCGGCCACAGACCCGGCAGTAAGTTATGCCGACGCGGGCGTAGAGCAGGCGTAAATAGTCAAAAGCTTCGGTTTGGGTTCCCACCGTTGAGCGCGGATTCCGGGTGGAGTTCTTCTGCCGGATGGCGATGGCCGGGGCAATTCCGCGCACCTCGTCAACATCGGGCTTGTCCATCCGCTCCAGGAATTGCCGCGCATAAGCCGACAACGACTCGACATAGCGGCGCTGTCCCTCGGCATAAATCGTGTCGAAAGCCAGCGACGATTTCCCAGACCCGCTCACCCCTGTAACCACGGTCAGTTGGTTG
>DATKIS010000163.1:0-3009 GCA_035543975.1 Pyrinomonadaceae bacterium | reverse complement strand
AAATAGATAATGTCGCCTTCCTTGAGTGAGAAATTCAGATCCGGTCTGGGCTTGATCAAATCGTCAAAGGAAACTTGGACCTCCAGTTTTTCGGAAGGGCGGACCAAATGCACCGTGTGCTTCGCATCGATGGTAGGACCACCTGCAAGCGCGATCGCATCGATAAAGGACATCGAGGGAGTGAGGCGATAAGCGCCCGGGGTCTTGACCTGACCCATGACATACACCAGTTGATCGTCTGAATCGGGGATGTAGATGATGTCGTTGCGCTGGAGGCGGAGATTGAGGGCGAGGTTGGATCCGTTCAGCAGGTTTCGGAGCTCGATCCAAACTATCTTGTCGCGGCCGCGAAAGATTGCGCATCGAGCCAGGGCAGCTTTTTCAGCGCCCGAACCGCCTACCGGCAAACCACCAGCGCGGGTCACCGCTTCCAGCAGAGTGGGCGTCGTTTCAAACTGCAAAATACCGGGATGCATCACCCGGCCCAGCACCATTACGTGGTTGGAGACGTAATTGTCGACGCGCACCGTAACGATGGGACCGATGTAATAACGCGAAAGGGAAGTGCTAATGGTTTCCGCCGCGTTCTCTCTGGTTAAACCGGCAACTCTAATCACACCGGCCTGCGCAATCGTAATCTTCCCGTCCGGACCGACAGCGAGCTTGGCGCCGAGTTCCGGGTGATCCCAGATGTCCACTGTGATTTCATCACCTTCCCCCAGTGTGTAGTCGGCTTCTTCCGGCGCATTGAATTGTTCGAGAAGTTCCAGAGGTGTGAAGGCGTTTGCCTTGATAGAGGGAATGAAAGCCGGTCGTACTGTCTTTTCATCCTGCTGACCATGGACCGAAGCAGTCAGGACGAAACAAATCGACACTAATATCCCAACCATCAGTGACAGTCTGTAAAGGCTTGATTTGCCGCTGTCAGGATTTGACGACGCCATGAAAAATTTCATTTTGGGCAAAAGCTTTCTTTTTGAACTGGAGGGTAAGCCCGGGATGTTGTCGGCTCACCTTCAACAACAGGCGGTTGTAAAGCACATGACATTGCTGAAGGAGTGAAACCGGCATTTCAGAAGTTGCCGGGCGCCACTAACAATGCACGTGGTCTTAAGCCTCAATGCACTGCCTCACGCACTCCGCCGGAGTGACGCGATTGGCCTGCGACCTGCTGTCCTCAGGGCAATACTTATGCCCCGTAGTCGGAGGCCCAGTTGCCGGGGAAAACTGAAGAAGTTATTTGTGACCTGGATGATCGGCTGACCTCTTTGCACCTATTTCAATTGCTCTATGTCTTTTCGCCGATCGAAGGCGGGGCGGAGTGACGCAGCCGAAAAACGCGTGTGTTCAGGAACGCCACACTCGGAATCAATCGATAAATCATAAACACATATCCGTAGATCAAGCTGGCTCCGAGATGAATGCCGATTCGTTTTCACGGAGGGGCATCCGCTGAATCAAACAACATGCCAAAAGCCAGCGGACCGCGGTTAAGGCTGCGGACTCTTGAGTCGGCTGGACCAGCGCATGGCACGCAAGATGCGGAGAGCGGTGGGGCGAGATCATCCGTCGTCACGAGGAGAGCGCTCGATCTTCCACCGCGATCTCGACGGAACTGCGAGGTTGAACACTTCAGATATTCCTGGCAGTCCAATGGGCCGCCGACCTTAACTTCCGCTACTTCGCAGAGGTCGCCAATAATGAAAAGACTTGTTCCTATTGCCGTTGTGATTTGGCTCACAGTAGTCGGCACTGGTCTGTTTTTCTTGTGGGGCTACGAGAATAAACCTGGCCCGGGAGCCAAAGCTCCGACGCAATGGCCTCATTCAACTCAACTATCGCTCGATACGGTGGTGCCGACGTTGGTTATGGCTATTCATCCGCACTGCCCATGTTCCAGGGCCACAATTAGTGAGCTGGCGGTGTTGATGACTCGTTCGCGAAACCTCGTGAAAACTCAGGTCCTCTTTGTAAAGCCTACCGGATTTAATGACGACTGGGAGAAGACAGACCTGTGGCGCAGTGCGACCATGATTCCCGGAGTTAATGTTTCGGTGGACAACGATGGCCAGGAAGCCGGTCGGTTCGGATCGCAAACGTCCGGGCAAGTTGTGCTTTACAGCCCGCAGGGGCATTTGCTGTTTAGCGGCGGGATTACCGGGTCTCGGGGTCATGCGGGCGACAACGAGGGGCGCAGCGCCATGGAGTCACTATTGACCTCGGGAACTGCGGAACGCACCGAAACTCCCGTCTTTGGTTGTTCGCTATTCACGAAAAATTCGAAGTCTATCGTTGAGGAAAGCTGCAATGCACACATCGGAAATTGAGGCGTTGCCCTCCGCTAATGTCTTGAGACTTGCGAAAAAGGGGCTTCGCGAGCATCAACAATCTATTTATCTGCGCACGGACCGGATGTTCGTGAAGCTGATGGCCGCGCAGTGGGTCGCCGGCGTGATCTTTGCGCTGGTCATCTCGCCCAAAGCATGGGAAGGCCGGATCTCGCACCTGCATCCACATGTTAGCGCCGGAGTTTTTCTGGGTGGAATGATCGTATTGTTGCCAATCCTGGTTGGCTGGCTGCGGCCGGGCTTCCCCTCGACGCGCTACATTATGGCAGTGGGCCAAATGTTATTCGGCGCGCTCTTGATTCATTTGTCAGGCGGCCGAATTGAGACACACTTTCACATTTTCGGTTCCTTGGCATTTCTGGCTTTCTATCGTGATTGGCGCGTGTTTGTGCCGGCAACGATGGTGGTAGTTCTGGATCACTTCCTGCGCGGACTGTTTTGGCCGGAATCTGGTTACGGGGTGTCAGTAGTCAGCAATTGGCGAGCATTGGAGCACGCGGCCTGGGTGATGTTCGAATTGTTCTTCCTGGTGTTGTCATGCATGAACAGTCAGCGTGACATGTGGAACAGGGCACTGAAGCACGCGGAGCTGGATACGAACGAAAACCGGTATCGCTCGCTGGTCACCGCCATGTCAGACATGGTGTGGGGCACAGATGCA
>DATKIS010000162.1:0-6129 GCA_035543975.1 Pyrinomonadaceae bacterium | reverse complement strand
AATAGGAGCGCTTCGACGGTTGGTGGCGTGCCGGTCCCGGATACCAAAGCGGCGTCAAGCCGCCGCACTCCAAAACGAAGAGTGTGTCGGACATTGAAAGAAAAGCGCGAACGGTGATGTCCCCAAAACCGTTCGCGCTTTTACTATCGGGGCCGTCACTCACACCGCACCCCGATCCCCCCGACCGTCTACATAGCCTTCTGTTTATCAGTCAGCGTGATGGCCATCTTTTCAAGCGTTACTTTGTTTAGCGTGCCGGTAACTTTGAGACCTTCCGCTGCCTGATATTTCTTTAGTCCGGCGCGCGTATCATCATCAAGCTTTCCAGTCTCCTCACCTGCATAGAAACCGCGCGTCTTGAGAATTGCCTGCGCTTGCTTGATCTGGTCCTTGTTGGCCCGGAAGACTGGCCCACGCTTTTTGGCAGGCTTAGGGGCTGCCGTAGAGTTGTTGGTGGTGGTCGAACTGTTGGCGTTCTGAGCTGCAGTCACGACTGCAGCGACAAAAAGCAGCGACAAGAAGATTGATAGTATTTTTTTCATGTGGGTCCTTCTTTTGTGAGAAGCGCAGCTGCGCGCATATCAACCAAAACGAGATGTTGGGAAAGCGCGCGTATCATACTACCCTGTGTCGAGAATTCAATCGCTGGCCTCAAAGGCCCTTGATCCACAAAATGCAAGTGGTTTTGTAAGCGAGAAATTGGGCCAAGTCCAAAGTCCAAAGTCCAAAGTGGTGTGGTGGAGACGAAGGTTGCCCGCGCGCGGGAAAGTTTCGCTCACCGGATGAGGGCCCGCTCAAAGAATGCCAAGTCACGGTCGCGTCCCTGTCTCTGGTAAACGCGGGTGACGTCCTAATCGATCATGACTGTGCACATCGGGTAAAGTCGGGATTGGCCCGCTCAGAATTGCAAAAACCACCTAAAACACCAACATTCAACCGCGTGTTGGCAATGGTTTAACCGTGTGATACTATGATGGCCGGTCTTAGAAGGGCCCACTCCCCACCAGTTACTTCGTGCAGGCTGTAGTCTTTCGGCATTCACACTTCCTGCCCTGATCACAAATTTCTCGCTACATAAACAGGATCGCATGAAACACTTCCCCTTTATCGCTGCGCTACTTCTTCTCTCCGCTGCTTCAGTTTTCTCGCAAAGTGGATCGAGTTATCGGGTGGACAACTTTGATTTCGTCAACGCAGTTCGCATAGCCGCTCCGCCTCCGCCCGCAGCAACGCCGTTGAAACGCCGTGGCAAGATGCGAAGCGCCGGATATTCTGCGAGTCCTGGAACAATCAACGCGATCATCAACGAGCGAATGTCTGAGATTAAGGGCGCCACCTCCATGGGTGGCTTTACTACCGGCAACGCAACTATCGATGGCTTCATTGTGGAGTCGGGCCAACGCAACGCGGTGGACCCGCTGCTGCTGTACGCGATCATGCATCAGGAATCGACCTTCAAGCCGCGGGCGATGTCGAACAAGGGCGCGCGCGGTTTGATGCAGTTGATGCCGGGTACCGCCATTCGCTTCGGCGTCACCAGCATCTGGGATCCGCAGCAGAACATCGAGGGTGGCAGTCGTTATATGCGTTTCCTGCTCGACAAGTTTGATGGCAATGTTGAACTGGCCCTGGCCGGCTACAACGCCGGAGAAGGCGCGGTGATGAAGTATGGCTATCGCATTCCTCCGTACAATGAAACGCAGGAATACGTTCGCCGAATAAGCAAACGTTATTCTTTGATTCGAGATCCAATGGCAGCTCGCAACGCAAGCCTGCTGACGCGCGATGAGGTTGCCGCCAATCAAAAGGAGTCAGCGCCGCTGTCGATGTATGAACGAAGCGTGTTTGCCGTAAAACTTCCCGATGGGCGACTGCAATTGATCACTCAGTAAATTGTTCAAGACATGGGACGAAAAGCGAGGCAGAGTTTTCTGCCTCGTTTTTTTTTGTGTTGCTCAAGAGTAGGAACTGTCTCGTGAAATTTCATGGATGGTCGTCCGTCTGAGAGAACGGACCTTTTTCAACGACAGTCCAGCCTAGCTGACGGGTTGAGTTATCAAGGCTGACAGCGGGGTCACCACTCGCGCAGCGGGAACACAAAGAACCGGACACGGCGCATTTCTGACTACTCGTTCGATCTCTGATCCCAGTACCGGCGTCCCTCCGAAAAGCGAGGCGTGGACACTGGTTCCTATCACGATCAAGTCCGCGTCCTTTTCCGCCGCCAGGCGAACCACTTCTTCGTATGGCCGGCCCTCGGCGATGTGGGTGATAGCCCTCGCTCCGTCGCCGCGAGATAGTTGGCTCATACGCTCCTGCACGTAACTGCGCAAACGAGTCAACGCATTGAGCCCGCCTTCTGGAAACATTACCGAGATCTGCTCCAGGTAGTCGCCGATTACATACACCGCATGAAGTTCCGCACCTGTCTGGTTTGCGAGTTGATTGGCAACTTGAGTGGCAGCTGCGGACGACGGCCGAAAGTTTGTGGCCAGGACAATTCGATTCAGGCGAACCTCGCTGCGACCACCTCTATGTTCGACAAAATCATGTTGCGGCGGGCGAATCGTCAGCACCGGGCAGGGCGCTTCAGCAATTATCTCTTCAGCGGTTGATCCCCAGAGCGCGCGTGAAAGTCCCTTGCGGCCGTGAGTGACAATAGTGACCAGGTCAATGTCATAGTTGCTCACCGCTTTGGCAATTTCCGGAGCTGGTTCGCCTTCGACGATAACCGGATCGACATCGAGGCCGTCAAAGAGCGGATCAGCCAACAAGTCGCGGACCTCAGTCCTCAGCTGGAGCAACAATCTATTTTCCTGCTCTTCAAAAATTCGCTCGGGCAAAGTCAACAAATTGGGTGGCACACTCGCGCTCTGGACACTAAACAGGACCACTTTGCCGTTGCCGCTATGAGCAAAAGCAGCGGCATACTTCAGCGCACCCCGCGCGCGCGGCGTGAAGTCAGTCGGTAATAGAATGTTTCGGAACGGATACATCGAGATTTGTGAATTCGGATTGTGGGAAGGAATCCGTCAAGGCTGATATTCGAAATCCGAAATTCCCACGGAGTCTAACAAGAAAAAAGTTGACGGGGAAGATTTGGGATTTAGAGGCCAGTGCTCCTTCCTGGGGAAGGGGACAATCCACGAAGTCACACGAAATCTTTAATGTAATTTCGTGCCTGGTTCTTTGACCTGCTGGCCCAACTAACCCGCGCCTCGACTAGGTTTCTCCTTTGCGCGGTTCTTATTTCTCTGGATTTTTCTTCGCCTTCCATGGCAAACTCCGCCGCAAATCTGTGCCGACCGGCGTAGCTGTTCTAATTTTCATATCAGTCCTGCGGAGTCCAAATGATTGAGGTACGCGAGATCGTCAAGCGCTACGGGCAGAACACGGTCCTGAATAAAGCCTCGTTTCAAATTCAGGAGGCACAACTGACGACCATTCTGGGACCCTCCGGCTGCGGGAAATCAACTCTGCTGCGTTGCCTGAACCGCCTCGAACGTTTTGATCGAGGCTCATTGCGCATCGGCGACGTCGAGGTCGTTGGCACTGAAGACAAGCATTTGTCCGCAGCCGAGGAGAAACAGTTAACGAAACAACTACGCGAACGCGTCGGTATCGTTTTTCAGAACTTCAACCTGTTTCCGCATCTGACAGTCCTGGAAAACTGCATCCAGGCTCCGACGATCGTTAAAGGCATGGATCGCGGCGCGGCGGAAGAAATCGCCCGCCACTACCTCGATAAGGTCGGCCTTAACGAGAAGGTCGACTTCTTTCCGGCCCAGCTTTCGGGCGGCCAACAGCAGCGAGTTGCTATCGCTCGGGCCCTATCGATGGAGCCGGAGGTGATCCTCTTCGATGAGCCCACTTCAGCGCTCGACCCGCAGTTAATCCAGGGCGTGGCCCGTATGCTTCGCGACCTCGACGGGCTCGGCAAGACGCTCGTCGTGGTTTCACATGACATGAGCTTTGCCCGGCGCATCTCTGACCAGGTGATCTATTTCGAAGGTGGCCATGCGGTCGAGGCCGGCACCGCGGCAGCAGTCTTTGAGAATCCGCAACAACCGGAAACTCGCGCCTTCATGGAGAGTTTTCGCGAGGACGATGCCGCCGAGGCTACCGGTAACCCCAACGGCAAGGACGCGAAACCTGATGTTGCCGCCGGCCCGGGCGCGGGCCATGGAGGGGAAGCGTAAACCTCATGACCAGACTTTCAGGCAGGATCCGACCCATGCTGACGCAAAAGATCGCGGTTTTTGTGCTGGTGCTGCTGGTGCAAGTGCCCGCTCTGGCCCAATCAGCGCTGGAACGCGTACGGAAGAGCGGTGAGTTGCGTATCGGTACAGACGCCACTTATCCGCCGCTGGAATCCTCTGAGGGCGGGCAGTTCACCGGCTTCGATATCGACCTCGGCAACGCCATCGCCCGTGAACTTGGCGTGCGCGCCGTTTGGGTCAACTCCGGGTTTGACGGCATTTTTCCCGCGCTCCAAAACGGTACTTTCGACGCCGTGATCTCCTCGGTGACTCAAACTCCCGAGCGCAGCGCCTCGATGCTCTTTTCCGACCCCTACTATGATTCGGGACAGTTGATCGCCGTACGGAAGGATACACCGGGAATCAGTAAGCCGGAGGAACTGGTAGGCAAGAAGACCGGTGTGCAGATCAACACCACGGCGCAAATCGATTTGGAAAAGCGCAAAGGCATCCTGATCGCTGCCTACAACACAATTGACCTGGCCTTGCTTGACTTGAAGAACGGCCGCATCGACGCGGTCGTCAGCGACGCGCCCGTTCTGCGTTACATGATTCGGCAGAGTTTCCCGGATCTTACTACCGTGGGAAAGAGATTTACCGACGAGAAGTTTGCCGTGGTGATCGCACAGGGAAACGACGATCTCCGGCGAGCGATAAATGCCGCGCTGTGGCGCATGACTGAGAGCGGGGAGTATGCGCGGCTGAACACCCAGTGGTTTGGTGAAGCGTCGGAAAGAGCCGCCGATCAAGCCGCTGCCAGCGAAGGGCCGAAACGCGCTTTTGATCTCGGGCTGGTGCGCCGCACCTGGTCGTTGTTCCTGACTGGCGTTTGGTTGACGGCGAAACTCGCCGGACTCAGTCTCCTGCTGGGACTACCGATTGGATTGATGCTGGCGCTCGCCCGGGTGCAGTCGGCAAAGATATTGAAAGCCCCAGCTGCGCTTTACGTCGAATTGATGCGCGGTACTCCCCTCCTCGTCCAGATACTGTTCATCTACTTTGTGCTGCCTTCGTTTGGGATAAGCATTCCCGCCTTCTGGAGCGGCATCATCGCCCTCACCCTAAATTGCGCTGCCTACGTCTCGGAGATTTTCCGGGCCGGCATTCTTTCAATCGACGCCGGCCAGATGGAGGCTGCGCGCGCCCTCGGCATGACGTATTCGCAGGCGATGCGCCATATCATCCTGCCGCAGACTTTTCGCCGTGTCGTACCACCGTTAACAAATGAAGGCATCGCGCTACTGAAAGACTCCTCGCTGGTGTCGGTGATTGGACTAACTGAACTAGCACGCACCGGCCAGGAACTGGCCAGCCGTTATGCGGCGCCACTGACAATCTGGCCGGTCGTGGCGGTGTTTTACTTGTTGCTGACTTTCCCGCTGACTCGTGTGGCTGAGTATCTTGAGCGTCGCTGGCGCCCGGTGACGAGAGCGTAGGAATCTTTGGCGGCTTCGCGTAAAATTGGTTTATGGCTACAGAATTAAGAGACCTGTTTCGCGAAGCCCTTGAGCTGACGGACAACGATCGGGCCACTCTTGCTGGTCTACTCATTGAGAGTTTGGAAGGCCCTCCAGATACGGAGGTCGAAGCAGCGTGGGCAGCCGAGGCAGAACGACGCTGGCAGGAAATTGAGTCGGGCAAAGTCGAAACAATTCCGTGGGAGGAAGTAAGGGCGAAGCTGCTGGCTGATGATTAAGGTTGAGTTCCATCCAGACGCAATTCAAGAGCTAGTTGAGGCGAAACACTGGTATCGAGATCGCAGCCGCGTGGCAGCTCGCGCTTTCGCCACAGAAATTGACAATGCTCTCCGCGATATTTCCGCAACTCCACAGCGGTGGCCCCAGACAAGGCAAGGTGAGCGGCGGCTGGT
>DATKIS010000161.1:0-7409 GCA_035543975.1 Pyrinomonadaceae bacterium | reverse complement strand
GGTGATGCCGGGAGACAACGTGGCGATGGAGATCGAGCTGATCGCGCCGATTGCGATGGAGAAGGGCTTGAGATTCGCCATCCGCGAAGGCGGTCGCACGGTGGGCGCCGGTACAGTGTCGGATATTGTTGAGTAAGGGTCCCTTTTGAGATCTCAGATTTGAGATTTGAGATCTCAAAAGAAGAGGTAGACCAAACCCTAGGCAAAGACCAAAAGCCAAGGCCATAAGCCAGGGACCATTAGTTAGTAAAGACTCTTAAGCAGAGAGTTCAGGAAGTAAAAAGATGCCACGCGATAATATTGTTCTTCAGTGTATTGATTGTAAGAGCCGCAACTACGTAACGACCAAGAATAAAAAGACCACGCCTGATCGGCTTGAGTTCAGCAAGTTCTGTCGCCGTTGCCGCAAACACACTGACCATAAAGAAACGAAGTAGTATTTATTTCCGATTGCCAATTTCCGATTGCCGATTGCTTGCTCTTGGGTCGCATCGAAAATCGGCAATCGGCAATCGGCAATTGGAAATCGACAGAGGGGTATAGTGTCAACGGTTAGCACGTCGGTCTCCAAAACCGAAAGTCCGGGTTCGAATCCTGGTACCCCTGCCAATGCGGCAAAAGAGGGCTTGTTTCAATAGATCGGCAAGATCATGGATGATATAGAAAACCCAGACGCGCCGCTTCCGGCTCCCCGCGCAGCTCGCTTTGGCGAGGGTGCCGAGGGTAAGGGGGCGCGTCGCGAACGCGGACTCAGCGGTCCGAGAGTAGGGCCGGTAGGCCGGATGTCGCAGTTCCTTCGGGATGTGCGCGCGGAAATGAAGCGCGTCTCGTGGCCTACTGTTACAGAAGTCAGGAATACGACCATCATAACGTTGGTGGCTGTAGTCTTTTTTGCAGTTTACTTGTTTTTGGTGGACCGCATTTGGGCCTATTTGTTACTAGGACTTAACCGCCTACTCCTGTGGATGACCGGAGCTTGATTACCAAGGACGCACTCTCAATGCAGCAGTGGTTCATACTTCATACTTACTCGGGACACGAGAAGAAGGTTCGCGACAGCCTGAAGGCCCGCGTGCGCGACACTGACCTCGAGGGCGAAATAACCGAGGTCCTGGTGCCTACTGAGACGGTCGTCGAGATGCGGGGAAACAAGAGAATTGAATCCTCCCGCATGTTCTACCCTGGGTACGTGCTGGTGCAGATCGAATGCGACGAGCGTGGTCATATTCCTGACAATGTTTTTCACATGATCAAATCCACTCCTAAGGTGACCGGCTTTGTGGGCGGCCACAATCCGACGCCGCTAACGCCCCAGGAAGTGGATCAGATTGTTCATAACGTGACTGAAGCTGCCGAGAAACCAAAACCGAAATTCTCGTACTCGTCCGGCGAAACGGTCCGAATCAAGTCGGGCCCATTTCAAAGCTTCACTGGGAAGGTGGAAGAGGTTAACGAGGATAAGTCCACCCTCAAGGTTACGGTTACGATTTTTGGCAGGTCGACTCCGGTTGAATTGAATTTCCTGGACGTCGAGAAGGTGACTTTTTCGGAAGAGGAGTGAGAGTAATGAGTAATGAGTAATGAGTGATGAGTTTCAACTAGACTCATGACTCATGACTCATTACTCATCACTCAGTTAAATTATGGCAAAGAAGATTACAGGCTACATCAAGCTACAGGTTCCCGCGGGGAAGGCTAATCCAGCGCCGCCTATCGGCCCGGCCCTCGGCCAGCACGGCGTGAACATTATGGAGTTTTGCAAGGCGTTTAATGCCAAGACTGCGCAGATGGATCCGGACCTGAAGATTCCAGTGGTCATCACAGTCTTCGCGGATCGCTCGTTTACTTTCGAGACCAAAACACCGCCGGCGGCGGATTTGCTCAAGAAAGCGGCCGGAATTTCCAAGGGATCAGGGAAGCCCAATCGCGAAAAGGTGGGTTCGGTTTCCAAGGCAAAGGTCGAAGAAATAGCCAAGACCAAGCTTCAGGATTTGAATACGACCAGCCTCGAGGCCGCGATTAAGACGATTATGGGCACAGCTCGGCAGTTGGGCCTCACGATTGAATAAATTTCGGATTGCGAATTTCGGATTGCCGATTTGCTCTGCTCGCCGGATTCGCTTTTTGACAAAAGAGGGAGAGTAATTGAGGTCGGGGCGAGGATTTCGAAATCCGAAATTCGCAATCCGAAATCCGCAATTCTCGGTTGAACCTCGGAGTGAGATAAATGAAGAAACACGGAAAGAAATACAACGCAGCGGCTGCGAAAATTGAGGTTGGGCGCAAGTACAACCTTGAAGATGCCGTGAACAAGGTCAAAGAGATCGCCTTTGCAAAGTTTGACGAAACTGTTGAACTGACCATGTGGCTGGGAGTCGATCCCCGCAAGGCTGACCAGTTGGTGCGTGGAACAATTGTTCTCCCGCACGGGCTGGGTAGGTCGAAGACGGTGCTGGTGATTGCTCAGGGCGAAAAGATTAAGGAAGCTGAAGAGGCCGGAGCTGACTTTGTCGGTGGCGAAGATATGGTCGACAAGATCAAGGGCGGATGGCTCGATTTCGACGCTGTCGTTGCCACTCCCGATATGATGCGACTGGTCGGCGGTTTGGGAAAGGTGCTTGGTCCGCGTGGGCTGATGCCGAACCCTAAAACCGGTACCGTAACTTTCGACGTCAAAACTGCTGTTACAGAAACGAAAGCCGGTAAGGTTGAGTATCGTGTCGATAAGACGGGCGTCATCCACTGTCCGGTCGGGAAGGTGTCCTTTGAAGCCGACAAGCTGCGCGACAATACGAAGATGTTGCTCGAAGCGGTAGTCAAGGCAAAGCCATCGACGGCCAAAGGCAAGTATGTGAAGAAGGTTAACCTGGCGGCGACCATGAGCCCCGGTGTTTTGATTGACGAAGTGGCCTACGTCAAATAGGTGTGAGGAGCTACGCAGATGAAAACGAAAGCACAGAAGCAAAAAGACCTGGAAGCTCTCACCGAGCAATTTAAGAACGCCAAGGCCGCCATGGTGGTCGGATTCAAGGGGATGACAGTCCCGAAGGATCAGGAATTGCGCAATCAACTGCGCGAAGCCGGTGTTAGCTACGAGGTAGTGAAGAACACCCTGGCGCGCAAGGCTGCCGCGGGCACCGCGTTCGAGCAGGCGGCCGACCAGTTCAAAGGAGTCACGGCAGTGGCCCTGAGCGATCAGGATCCGGTGAGCCTCTCGAAGGCTATCGCAAAGTTTGCGAAGGCAAATCCCGACATTTTTAGTTTCAAGGTGGGTATCGTTGAGGGCAAGGTGGTTGAGCTGCGCGACGTTGAAGCGATTGCCAGTTTGCCATCGAAGGAAGAACTGATCTCGAAGGTGCTCTTCTTGATCAATTGTCAGGCACAACGGTTGGTTACAGTGTTGTCGGCAGTGCCGCGCAACCTGGCCATCGTGGTTAAGCAGATCGGTGATCAGAAAAGCGGCGAGGCCGCTTAGGAATTTCGGATTGCGGATTTCGAATTTCGGAATGTGGCCGAAATCGAGTTCAGCATTAATAGTCAGTGGACCGGACGCGGAAAGCGAGCGCAGCGATAGTCAGATCGCACTTGGCGCTTCCGACATTTTTCCAGTTGCGATGCAGCAACTCGAAAAGAGTCCCGTGGGTTCTGCTGCGAAGCAAACAAACAGCAACCAAGGAACCCTTGAGGAGGATAGAAAGGTAATCATGGCAGCAACTCGTGAAGATGTAATCGAATTTTTGAAGGGTATGACCCTTCTGGAAGCGTCTCAGCTCGTTAAAGAGTTGGAAGAGACGTTCGGTGTTTCAGCAGCTGCGGCAGCAGTGGCGGCTCCGGCGGCCGGTGGCGGCGGCGAAGCGGCGGCACCAGCCGAAGAGCAGACTGAATTTGACGTGATTCTGCAGGCCATCGGCGGCAACAAGATCAACGTGATCAAGGTTGTTCGCGAAGTGACCGCACTCGGCTTGAAAGAAGCCAAGGATCTCGTCGAAGCAGCTCCCAAGGCGGTAAAGGAAGGCGTCTCCAAAGAAGAAGCTGAAACCGTTCGTCAGAAACTGGCGGATGCGGGCGCGACTGTAGAAGTTAAATAATTGGTCCAAAGTCCAATGTCCAAAGTCTGGTGCGCACGCGCTGACTTTGGACCTTGGACTGGCGACATTGGACTGCGGTTTCGTGGCTTGACACTCACGGGCGTAGTGTTTAAGTTAAGAGAGTATTGAGGGCGCTGGCATTACTCCAAAAAATTTGACGAAGAATCAGCCGCTTTTTGATGATTAAGCGGTCGGGGCATTCTGCGCTCTGACCGCGTCTTGGCGTCTCTGGGTATTTTCAATTTCTGATTTCCGATTGACGATTTGAGGGAGGCGACCTTGAATCGAAAATTGGCAATCCGAAATCGGCAATGATAAGGAAACCTCTCATGTCTGCAAATCTGCTTCAAACAATAAATACAGGGTTGGGAAAGCGAACGAGCCAGGCGCCTGTGCGTGTGGATTTTTCCAAGATCTCCACGGCGGTGCGAATCCCGAATCTGATTGAGATTCAGCGAGAGTCTTACAATCGTTTTCTGCAAATGGACTTCCTTCCTGAGGAGAGGGAAAACACCGGTCTTCAGGCTGTTTTCCAGTCCGTTTTTCCCATTTCTGATTTTCGCGGAACGGCCACGCTCGACTTTGTCGAATATCAGATTGGCAATTGGCAGTGTAAGTGCGGCCGGCTCGAGGGCCTGAATTACCTGCGCGCCAACTGCAAAACCTGCGGATCCACAATCAAGGTGAATCCTCTGGCCGCCGGCGAGACGCTCTGCCACAAGTGTGGCACGTTTAACTCTGTCCGCCCGCAGTTGTGTGAAAATTGCGGCGAACCTGTCGGACTTAAACACAAGCACGATCAGCAGGAGTGTCAGGAACGTGGCATGAGCTACAGCGTGCCGCTGAAGGTGAAGATTCGGCTGACCGTTTACGATAAAGATCCGGAAACAGAAACGCTCTCTATTCGAGACATCAAAGAAGAAGAGGTTTTCTTTGGGGAAATCCCGTTGATGACCGACAACGGCACGTTCATCATCAACGGCACCGAGCGCGTTATCGTTTCCCAGCTTCACCGTTCACCTGGCGTGTTTTTCAAGCGCGGCGCCATCTACATTGCCAAGATCATTCCCTACCGTGGTTCGTGGGTTGAGTTTGAATACGATCAGAAGAACCTTCTTTATGTGCGCGTAGGCAAGCGAAAGTTCCTCTCGTCAATTTTCCTTCGCGCTTTGGGCCTCTGGTTCGGGAAGGAGATCGACGGGAAGCTTGTCAAAAGTGATTCGGCGCTAGAAGAGAGAGTCAAGAACGCTTCGTTTGCCGACGAAGATATCTTACGCGCCCTATATGTCACCGATGAGATGCGGGTTGAGGATGGGCGTTTGATGATCCAGGTCCCGGAGCATGGTTCGACCAACCTGATCGGGATGAAAGTCGACTTTGATATCAAGGGAAAGGGTCCCGACCCGATCGTGCGTGCCGGTAAGAAAGTTACCCACTCGGCGCTTGAGGCTTTGCGTAAGTCAAAGATCAGCGAAGTCGAGATGGAGACTTCACAGTTTGAGGGCGCTTACGCTGTTTCCGATGTCGTCAACAAGGAAAGCGGCGAGGTTATTCTCGAGGCCAACAATGAGATTACCCCGGCCAAGTTGCAGGAAATCGTCGAAGGAGGAATCGATACCTTCTCGGTGTTCTTCCCGGAACGCGACGATATCGGTCCAATTCTTTCGCAAACGCTGAAGAAGGATGTAATCACCAAGCCAGTCGATGCGTTGCTGGAGATTTACCGCAAGATGCGTCCCGGTGATCCGCCGACCGTTCAAACTGCCTACAAGCTGCTGGAAGCCATGTTCTTCGACCCGCGGAAGTTTGATTTCTCGCGGGTAGGCCGTCTGAAGTTCAACATCAAGATGGGCAAACCGGAGCGCGATCGCATCAACGATCCGTTGCTGTCGGCGAAAGACTTTTACGAAGTGGTTTCTTACGTTTTGAAGATGCGTAAAAACCCGTCCGAATATCAGGCCGACGATATCGATCATCTTGGTAACCGCCGTGTCCGTGCGGTCGGGGAACTGCTGGAAAACCAGTTCCGCATCGGCCTTGAACGTATGGAACGGGCGATCAAGGAGAAGATGTCGATCCATCAGGAAATGCAGACGACCATGCCGCGAGATCTCATCAACGCCAAGCCGGTGACGGCGGCGGTGCGCGAGTTCTTTGGCTCAAGTCAGCTTTCCCAGTTCATGGATCAAACCAACCCGCTTTCGGAGATTACCCACAAACGCCGGCTATCGGCGCTCGGACCTGGTGGTCTTTCACGTGAGCGAGCTGGATTTGAAGTCCGCGACGTTCATCCGACTCATTACGGACGCATATGTCCTATCGAGACGCCTGAAGGTCCAAACATCGGTTTGATTTCCAGTCTCTCGTGTTTTGCACGCATCAATGAATTTGGGTTCATCGAGGCCCCCTACCGCAAGGTTACGGACGGGAAGGTGGTCGAGTATGTGCGCGTCCAAAACGGGGGTGATACCAAGCTTAAGCACGGCGAGCACTTACCGCTGGAGGAAGTAGAGAAGGCGAATAAGAAAGTGCCCGCGGAGGGCCGCAATGCCGATTACGAGCCCTGGCCCTTCTACCTGACTGCCTGGGAAGAAGATAAGCATGTGGTGGGACAGGCGAATATCGAGCTTGATGAAACCGGCTACATCGTCAATGACCGCAATGCCTCGCGTAAAGCGGGTGAGTTTATTCTGGCGCTTCGCAAGGACATCGAATACGTAGACGTTTCGCCGAAGCAGCTTGTGTCGGTAGCAGCTTCGCTGATTCCGTTCCTCGAGAACGACGACGCTAATCGCGCGCTCATGGGTTCAAACATGCAACGCCAGTCAGTGCCGTTGCTCAGGGCCGAGGCGCCTTATATCGGCACGGGCATGGAGCAGACTACGGCCCGCGATTCGGGCGCTGTAGTAGTTGCCAAACGCGACGGCGTGGTGGACTACGTTGACTCCGAACGCGCCATCATCAAGGCGGATCACAATGTTGACGGCACGATCTCGCGCGAGGTAACGGCGGATATTTACACGCTAATCAAGTTTAAGCGTTCAAATCAAAACACCTGCATCAACCAGCGGCCGATCGTGCATGTCGGCGAACGGGTTTCCAAGGGCCAGGTAATCGCAGATGGGCCTTGTACCGATCGCGGCGAGTTGGCTTTGGGCCGCAATGTCTTGGTGGCTTTCATGCCCTGGCGCGGTTACAACTTCGAGGACGCGATCCTCGTTTCCGAGCGGCTGGTGAAAGAGGATTACTACACCTCAATTCACATCGAAGAGCTGGAAATCGAAGCCCGCGATACAAAATTGGGACCCGAAGAGATCACGC
>DATKIS010000160.1:0-3360 GCA_035543975.1 Pyrinomonadaceae bacterium | reverse complement strand
TCGATCTTCAAAGGCGCAAGATCGATGTGGACGGGGATCGAAGCATCAGGATTAATTGATGGCGCCTTGCGCTCATTGATAAACCGGCGCGTCGCGTCTCTGAACGGCTGTCTGTTTTGACAAGACATAAATGCTGCCGTGAGCAGCAGTCTCGGAGTGTCTGACGACAAGATTGACGCGCTTCCCGAATACGCAAAGAGTGCGCTCTATAGCGAACCTGAACGTGTCGCGCTGGAGTTTGCTGACAGCATGACCATTACCGGACGCGAGGTAAGCGACGAACTGTTTAGCCGTTTGCGGGAGTTTTACCATGAGGATGCGGTGGTGGAATTAAGTGCCACCATCGCCTGGGAGAACGCTTCCAGCAAATTCAATCGGGCCCTGCGCGTCCCTTCCCAGCACTTGTGGAAGCGGCAAAGCACAACCTAAAGACCTCGCTGTTTAGCAGCGGCAGTTGTGCCCCAGCGGCAACCGGCAAACGAGTGGCATCTAAACGCCCTTTGAAATGTCACTCCCTACCCGAAGCGATACTAACAACTCTACGAACAGCGAAACTATTTGGGTAACTGTCAAGATGCAATTCTTCCGATGCCAATCTACACCGAGGCGATCGGCCGAGTCGTATCATCTAGTTCGTTTGATAGCTGCCGCCTCGCTCTTAATGAGTCTTCATCTCGGGGTGGTGGCTCAGGCGCCGGAACGTCCCACCGCTCTGGCAGTGCTCGACTTTGGCAACTCTTCCTTCGGGAAACTCACTTCGCAAACGGTCATCGCGAATCTTAAACAGGAGAGCTCACTAACCATCCCGGATGGTGGTATGGTGAAGGCTGCGGCGACTGGCGGAGGGTATACCGGCTCTTTGAACCTGTCGCTGAGCGAGGCCCGCAATCTGGGCTCAGTATTAGCGTGTGATTTCTTCATTCTCGGAGACGCGCAAACACTTCGTCGTTCGACCTCCAGTGATTCGTTCTACTTCGACGCTTATGCGTCATTGTTTGTCGTGAGTGCTCGCACAGGCCGGTTGCTCAGTTGGGAACGGCCAAACTTTCAAGCATCGAGTCCGGCCGAGGCTGAGAAGTCTCTTCTGGCAGAGTTATCCAGCGCAGGGGCCCGTTTCCGAATACTCAGATCTATTAACCGCGCGCGGGAAGATGAGCGGAACGAACGAGCCCGGACAACTGACGAGCAAGTCCCAGTTATCGAAGCTGCACCAGATGATAGTAAGGTCGCGGAAGCTGAAGGCCTTCGATTGCCGCGCCCTTATCGTCGGATAGTTCCGGAGTATCCCGAATCTGCGGCCAGGGCTGAAGCAGAAGCCACGGTGGATGTGTGGGCAGACCTGGACAAAACGGGGGATGTGACCCGCGTGGAAGTCGCACGCTGGGGCGGGTTTGGGCTGGACGAAGAAACAGTCAAGACCGTACGCCAGTTACACTTCTTTCCGGCGATGCGCGAAGGGGTGCCAATCCCGATTCGCGTGTTATTGCGCTATAACTTCCGCAAATCGGCGAAATGAACCAACGAGGAAAAGGGTGATGGGTAAAGGGGAAAAGAGGGTGCGCGGTTATTACCGTCACCTCGGTCTCTGGGCTGCGTTTGTAGCGGTCTCGGCGGTGTACTCTATTTCCACCTTCCCCTTTTCCGTTTTCCCAGCTATCAGCTCAAGCTTGGCCAAAGGGGAAGCGGCGTTCGTTTCGACTTCTACTCGGGAAGGCCGCCTGGCAGTTTTCGACGACGCATGGTCCACGATCAATGCTCGTTACTATGACCGCGACTTTCATGGGCTGGACTGGGAAGCGCAACGGACGACTTTTCGCTCGCTTGCGGCTGAAGCGAACTCCAGCCAACAGTTGTATGCAACGCTGCGCCAGATGATTAGCGCACTCAACGATCCTCATACGCGGGTTTTTCCCCCTGAGGAAAAGTTTGACTGGTGGCGTCCTCGTTTTGTCAGTATCGGAATCGGCATTCGCGAGGTCGATGGCCTACCAACTGTAGTTCACCTAGAACCTCGCTCAGGTCCGGATCGAGCAGGTATACGGGTGGGAGACGTGATTGAAACGGTCAATGGAATACCGGCCTTGTCCCTGGTGCAGCGACGTCTGGATCTATCTACTTCGCAAAGCGCTCCCTCTCGGTCCCGCGCTTTTGCAGGTTTGATGGAAGGCCCGGCTGACACGCAGGTCAGCGTGGCTTGGAAGCGCAAGGATGGACAGCAGAGGTCCGGTAATTTTCGGCGCCTTTGGCGGCAACGAGAACTTGGCATGCGTATCCGTCACGCCAGAGGTGGGGTGACGGTGGTTGAAATTGATGCCTTCACGAAAGCAATAGCGGCCGAGTTCTCGCGTTTGTTTAGGCACAAAATAGCCGACGCCCGAGGAGTGATTCTGGATTTACGCAGTAATGGCGGGGGTGACGCCGAGGCGATGACTGACGTGGCATCAGCATTTCTGAGGGCCGGTACGGGGCTTGGCCGATTCACGGGCCGGGATGGTTCCGGCTTCGCCCTGATGACTTATTCGAAGTCTCCGTTTACGCCGGAACCGATTACGCGAACCGAACTTCCGCTGGTTGTACTTACAAGTGAACGCACGGCCAGCGCTGCCGAGATATTGATTGCGGCGTTGAAGGCCTCAAGACGCGCCAGCGTCGTCGGGACAGACACCTGCGGCTGCGTCCTGGCCATTCGGACCCGTCATAACCTCCCCGACGGGGGTTTGCTTGATGTGAGCGAAATGGACTATCAAACCGCTGGCGGAGAGCGCCTGGAGAATCGCGGCATCAAGCCAGATGAGATGATTACAGTCCAGCGCCGCGATTTGTATTCGGGTCGTGATCCCGGTCTGGAACTGGCCCTAAAGAGGCTCCAGCCTTAGATCCCCGAGCACGTCGGGATTGTCTCCGGATTGGGTTGGCGGGCTTGCTTCCGCTCTGAGCCCGCCATGCTATGATTCCCAGCTGAAACTAATCCCTCGGGGAATCAATAATGCTCTATCTGTCGCAACTGTTGGGTCGCCCCATCCGCGATCTTGAAGGTGAGCGTGTGGCTACCGTCAAAGACGTGATTGTGCGTCTGGGTGAGGACGATCACCCGCCGGTGACCGGCGTGGTGGCGCGCTTCGGGCGACGTGCTTTTTTCCTTTCCCGCTGGCGTATCACAGAACTCGATGAGCATGGCGTTCGGCTCAATTCAGACAAACTCAATTTGCGTCCATTCGTCCGTCGCGACGGCGAGGTGCTGCTTGCTCGTGACGTGCTCGATAAACAACTGATCGATGTGGACGGCAAACGTGTAGTTCGAGTAAACGACGTGCAGCTGATTCAAGCGGCGGGCGACTGGAGGGTGACCGGCGCCGACGT
>DATKIS010000159.1:0-3432 GCA_035543975.1 Pyrinomonadaceae bacterium | reverse complement strand
ATCCGGCACGGCATCGATTGGCAGGTTAATAAGACTGTATGCACCCGCCGCCGCCATGATCGCCACCAGCAGGAGCACGATCAGCTTCTGAGATATTGAAAATCGAATCAGTGCGTTAATCATTTCGTTTAATTCCAGAAGTCTTAGGTGAGAGTCGAATTAATGTTCATCTCCCATTGAAGATTTCATCAGCTGCGTTTTGAGCGTGAAGCTGCCCTTGGTTATTACTCGTTCGCCCACCTGGAGCCCGCTGAGCACTCGCTGATATCCATCAGAGACTCCGCCCAACTCCACTTCACGCACTTCAAAACTCCCGGGCTCTCCCTCTCTGGGAATAAAGACCACGTTACGATCGCCGATTCGTTGGACCGCTTCGGAACGCACCATCAACTCCTGGGCGGTCGCCGTGCCCCCGCCTGCCTGGAATCCAACCTCCACAAACATGCCAGACTTTAGACGCTCGCCGGGGTTCGCTACTTCAATGCGCACGCGACCGGTTCTCGTTTCTTCGTTTAATCGCGGGTCTATGTAATTCACGCTGCCGGCGATTGCATTTGTTCCTAACCCAGCGGAGCGAATCTCGGCTGGGGTGCCAACGCGGATGCTTCCCATCTGCGCTTCCGGAACGTTAGCGATAATCCAGACAGACGAGATGTTTGAGATTGTGAATAAGGCCGTGCCGGCCTGAATGCCTGCACCGGCATTCACCAAACGCTCGACAACTGTTCCTGAAGTCGGCGAGCGCAACGCCACCAACGACGTATTCTTGCTGTGATCGTGTTGCTCGCCTTCCGGCACAATCACGCCCAAGGCTCGGAGCTGGTCTCGTATATGGGAAACGTCAACGCGCGTCGTCTCTACGGCGGCACGCGCTTCCTGCAGTTCGCGGTTTAGGGAAATATTGCTTTGAAAATCGAAGTCAGCTTTTGCAGTCTTATAGGCGGTTTCCGCAGCGATGAGGTCCTTCCCTGCCCCCGCTCCGAGCTGGATGAGGCGCCGCGTGCGATTCAACGTTGCCTCGGCCTCATCTAGTTTGGCCTTCGCCGATAAAACTGCGACCCGATTCTCCGAACGCTGAACGCGCTGTAGGTTTCGCTCGGCAAGGGCCCGAGCGGTCTCTGCCTCATGAAGCTTTCCATGCATCTCCGCGATTTCCGGACTAGAGATGACTGCCAGTATCGACCCGGCGCGCACTACGTCACCCTGGCGAGCGTTGACGCGCTCGACCCGACCCGAAACCAGCGGCGTCGCTTGTTGACTCTGCTGCTGGTTCGTCTCCACGGTGCCCGTGACGCGAATCAATGCCACCGCCGGTAGTTGCGTTACACCTTCCATCTCCATAGCAGTTGCCGCCAGAGCTTCAGGTGTCAGCTTTACCTCTTCGCCCGCGTGTTCGTCTTCATGAGCAGCTTCTGTTTTTACTTTGACGTCAGTCACCGCAGGTGAATTGCGGCGTGACCACAAAACGATGACCAGAATTGCCACGATGGCGAAGATAACAACCATGGCAACAATCGCCAGGTTGCGACTTCGAGGCGAGCCGAAGCGGGAACGGTTCGCCACCGCAACTTCATAAGCCGAGCGCTCGCCGGGGAGCGACGCCGGCTCCTCAAGGACTTCCTTGGTCTCGCGGATATCGTTCAGATCGTTCTTACTATGTTGGTCTGACATGATTGCCCCTCGCTACTAATTAACTGGTATCCCGAGCGCCGTCTGGAGATCGGCCAGGGCGCGATATTGTTCGGTGAGCGTCTCAGTGAAGTCTCGCTGCGAATCCACGAGGCGCCGCTGCTCGTTGAGAAGATCGGTAATGCTGAAGTGGCCCAGCTCGTAAGCCGCTCGGACGACCCGAATGTTTTCGTTAGATCGCGCAATCACACCCTGCTCAAAGGTAGCGACCGCTTCCCGAGCCGCCTCGTAACGCGCGTACGCGCTTTCCACCTCCGAGCGCACTACTGACTCAAGAAACTCACGTCTGGTTCGCGCTTGAGAGATAGCGGCGGCAGATTCTGCTTTCGCGCCCTGATTGCGGTGGAACACGGGGATGCCGAGCGACACGCCGAAGGTTAGAAGTCGGTCCCGCTCATTCCGTACCCCCACCGGACTGTCTTGATAGGACGAGCGGTTGAGCGTGTAACGTGAGAAGGCAGTTACATCGGGAGTGGAATTAGCTCGGGCGAGACTCAGACCAGCGTGCGCTACTTCCTCATTCAGTTTCGCAAGCCTTAAATCGGGGCGGTGCCGTAAGGCAATTTCGATAGCGGCTTCCAGTGAGCCTGGGGGTGGCGGCAATACCGGAGTGGCGAGATCCTCACGCAAGCGCAAGGGCTCAGTAAATGGAATGCTCGCCAAATTCTTGAGACGAAGCAGCGCTGCCTTTAGACGGCCCTCCACCAGGAAGCGCCGCGACCGCAAACGGTCAACCTCCACCATTAAGAGGTTCAACTCGATCGGTGCGGTTTCTCCCTCGTTAACGCGCGCTTGAACGAACCGGGTAGTTTGCTGGGCCAGGTTATTCAAATTCTCCGCCGTCTCCAGCTCACGTAAGGCGGCCAATGCTTCCGCGTAATTTACTCGCACCTCGGCAGCCAAACGCCGCTTCCGATCCGCAACTTCGGCTTCAACTGCTTCCAGCTCCGCTTGCGCGAGTTCCATCCGCCGTTTTCTCTTGCCGCCAAGTTCCAGCGGCAATGCAATGCCGATGCTCGTCTCGCTTTCACCTGCCGAACCTGTATAGCGGCCGCTAGTCTGCTCTAAATCCAGCGTAGGGTTAGGCCGCAAACCCGCTTGCCGCATGCGCGCCCTCGCTCGCTCTATATCTATTCGTGCGGCAGCTAATTCACCATTCGAGGCCAGCGCCCTACGGACAAGATCGCTGGACGACGTTCCCTGCGGATCGTAGTAAAGCTTGAGAGTCGGACTGAGGCTGCTTGGCCTTAGCGTGGTGCTTTCAGGCGTCTCAGTGATGACAAGAGTTGTCCCTGCGCCGCTACCAGGTTGTGCAGCGGCAGGGTGGGAGGGACTCTGGGCTCGAACGCCGGACCAGAGGTCGGACGAAATAAAAAATGCCAGAAGCAGGCCGCCACCAACTCGTGGCCACTCCTTCAAAAACGACTTCATTGTTTTTCCTCGAACTAATGCTCGGTATTAACCCGAGCATTTGCGCCTATGGGAGCCCCTGCCTGACAGCAGGGCTCTCAATTCAAGGTTTGGTATTCACACCCGTTCGCACGATGCACAGAAGCACAGACTCTCAGGGAGAGTTGCGAACGGATTCCCGAAGACTAAGTTGATTAGGCGAACCGAGGAGGGTGGTATGGGTTATTAGGCGGTGCTGAAAGAATCGAGATCTCTGGTTGGAAGCAGCCAGGAAGCTTGAGCTGTACGTTTTCTGGATTAACGAATGGCGGAGACGGCACTACATGCGTGCAA
>DATKIS010000158.1:0-4837 GCA_035543975.1 Pyrinomonadaceae bacterium | reverse complement strand
AGGCGCAGGAGGCAGGCGCAGGTTATACGTTTACCTGCCGACTGCCGTCTGCTCCTGCCTCCTGGCTCTTGTCGTTCCTAAGAGGGGCGATGTCTGAGCGCAAACAACATAAACATGACTTGTAGGGGCGGCACTCGGTGGCCGCCCCATCTGTTTGCTTCCAGCTGGCTACATAAAGTAGTTCTTCAGTCGGCGTGAGCGTACTGAGAGCAAACAGCTTTGCCCGAAAAGTCGGGGAAGCCGACGAATGAAAGTAGCCCACCGATTCATCGGTGGGATCAGGTAGACCTGGGAACGCGAGTCCGTAAAACGGACGGTTGAATCGCAAAGCCCTGGGCTCGCCAAGTATTTATCAGTCGTCCGTTTCACGGACTACGACCTCCCTGGAACCCGCTACCCAGCACTGAAGTGCTGGGCTGTTTTCAGTCGTCCGCTACGGCGGACTGGGTTCAGGCACCTTTTGTGCGAAGCCCGACGGTCATCGCCAGTTGTTAATTTCCACTAAAGGCCAATAGAACTGGCTTATCCCGCTTCCTCAAGTTTCTCTCAACCGGCAGTCGCGCCCCCTCAAGTTTTTCTCAAGACGGATCAACTATATTTCGAACATGGTTAATTCAAACCACAGGCTGTCACATACCCACCCCGTTGAAACCCATAGGAGGCGCGCGATGTTCGATAAGTTTACCCGGCTGCGTTCGGTCCTGACCGTTCTGATTCTCCTGGCCGCAGTGGCTCTGTTGCTCATTCAAACAAGTACGAATTCGGCCACCGCCAGCAACGCGGTTTCCGTGATTGTCGAGCTCCAAGACGATCCCGGCGCGATCTACAAAGCGAAAGTAGAAAAGTCTAGTGGCTCGGTTTCGTCCAACCAGGTCCAGGCCTACCGCGATGGCCTGCGAGCGAAACAGGATCAGTTTTTGGCGGCTCTTAGCAGCAGCGGAATAAACCACACCGTCATGTCGCGCGACATAAAGAACCTCGACGGCAGCGTCGCGGCCACCGTGCCACTGCGTTACACTCTGGTCTACAACGGTCTGGCGCTAAAAGTCTCGCCTTCCGCTATCAGCGCGATCAAGGGAATGGCCCAGGTAAAGAGCGTAAAGCCCAACACGACTCTTCACCCCACCCTCAACCACAGCGTTAAATACATTAATGCCCCGCAGGTGTATGGCGCGGTTAAGGAACTGACGCAGTTTGACGACCTCCGCGAAGGTTACGAAGGACAGGGGATGTACGTATCGATCATCGATACGGGCGTTGACTGGACGCATCCGATGTTTGGTGGCGACCCGACTCCGCCGCGCCTTGGCGTGGCCCCGCCAACTCCGGCAGTGACCAGCACGAATCAGAAAGTTGTTTACTACTTGCCGCTGACTGACAGCGCCGCTTACGACGGCTTTGGCCATGGCACCCACGTGGCTTCTACGGTCGCCGGCTATCTGGCGCAGGCGCCCGGTCCGGACCGAATCCCCAATACTGCAGACGATATTCGCCTTCATGGTGTCGCACCCCAGGCGAAGCTGATGTCCTACAAGGTGTGCAGTGACGCCGGCTCAACCGCCGCGGCCGTAGGTGTGCCGCTTCCGGTTGGTTGCCAGACTGCAGACATCATCACCGCGCTTGAAGATTCGGTTTCCCCGTTTTCACTTACGGGACAGCCGAAGCCCGTCGCTAACGTAATTAACATGAGTCTCGGTGGTGGCGGCGGTCCGAATGAACCGTCGGCGATTGCCGCCAGCAATGCGGCGCTGGCCGGCACAATAGTGGTTGCTGCTTCTGGAAACTCCGGACCGGGTGAAGGAACTACGGGCTCGCCGGCAGCGGGAACTCACGTTATTTCAGTGGGCGCTACAACCCATCCAGGCAGTATCTCGTTGTGGTCGGTGGATGTTTTGCAGGCCGGCGCCATTCCGCAAGGTGCCACCGGAGCGGTTTCCCCCGCCTCGAGTTTGCAAAAGGCCTCTGGATTTGATCGCCTGATACTGTATCCAATGGCAGGTTCGCCGTCGCCAAACCTGGGCTCCATCGCTCAGCGCTACGTATTCGTTGATTTTCCACTAGGCGCGTGGCCGGCTGCGGTTTCGGGACGCATCGCTCTGGTTAGAAACGTTCTGGGCGCGACTTACTTTGATCAGTCGGCTCAGGCAGCAGCTGCCGGTGCGGTCGGTGTGATCCTGATTGATGACACGCAGAATGCCACGGCGGTTAAGGCCCTCATTCCGACAGCGACCATCTCGAGTGCGGAAGCGGAGGTGTTGGTTGACGCCATCTCTTCGACGGACGACAACAACGTAGATCCAGCCGATGGCACAATCTCGGAGTTGCCAATCCGAATCAACAATTCTCTGACGGAGACTTTTATGGGGGAGATGGCCGGCTTCAGTTCGCGCGGCCCGGTGGTTGGTCTGGGTCAGGTAAAGCCAGACATCAGCGCGCCCGGCGTGTCGGTATTGGCGGCGGCCCCTCCCGGATCGGTGATTGGTGCCCTGGGGACGGTTGACACCGCCGTAAACTACGCGGCGATTGATGGGACCTCGATGGCTACTCCGCACATGGCGGGTGCCGTGGCCCTCATCAAGCAGGCACATCCGGATTGGTCGCCCGACATGATTCGGACAGCGTTTATTAATACTGCGACCAATATGCGCGACGGCTCGGGTACACCGAAGGCCGACGGCGCCTCAGCCAATTCGGTCATTGAGCAGGGCGGCGGCCTGGCCCACGTTTACAACGCCATGAATGCGAAAGCCTTGATTGGCGTAGCCGGCGACGGAATTAATAAACCGGCAATCCTTGGTAGCCATTCTTTTGGCGAGGTTCCGGTTCTCAATAGCCGCGTCACTCACACCGCCACGATTCCGGTCACGGTCCGTGACCTGTCGGGCCAGGGTGGCACGTACAACTTGCGGGTGGCGAACAACCGCGGACTCCAGCTCAGCGGAGTAAACGTGAATCTGAACAGCTCGAGTGTTGCCGTCGCCTCCCATGGAAGCGCGACGTCCAGCGTTAGCGTCTCCATCGACGGCAACGCGTTCCGGCAAACCAGCCCCTCGGTGCAGTTTCAGTGGTACCTGATTGCGGAGCTAGCCGGCGGAGGTCAAACCCTGCGGATGCCGTTTTACTTGAATGCTTCGCGTTCATTGCCGGCCCAACCGCGCGTAACCGTTGAGGTAATCGAAGGTACGATGGTGGGCACCGACGCGGGTAATCAACTCGCCGGTGGCATCTCATACAACGACTATCCGATGAACCTCGGCGATGACGCGCTGACGCTCGAAGGAACCTTGGAATTTCTTGAAGTGGCGGACAGCGGCATTAACGATCTGGATTTCTATCTCTATGGTCCCGACGATCCAGACTTCGAACATCCGATAGCTGTTTCCGGAGTTCCCGGCGGACCGGAGCGCATCAAAGTCACGATCACGAAACCCGGAACTTACACCTGGCGCGTAACTGGCTACGCCAATGCGCCAGCCACGCCGTATACGCTCACCACTACCATGACACTTGGCAGTCTGCCGCCAACGGCGCAGGCAATTGCCGGCGAGTTTACCGACGCGCAAGGAAAGACTGTCGATTTTGACGGTAACTTCAATCTTAGCTGGCAGGGTAACGGTGGTGAGACTAGTTATGAAGTCGAACGTTCGAGCGACGGCACAAACTACCAGACCATCGCCAGCGTGCCGGCGAGCCAGACCAGCATGGCGCTAACCGATCAGCCGAACGGCGAACTCAGCTTCCGTGTGCGCGCACTCACGCCGGGCATCATCGGGTCGTATGTGACTGCCGCGGGGAATGCAGTAGCGGTGAAGGTTGACCGTCGCGGGAAAGTGGATATTACCAATCTGGTTTCCACCACGATGTCGAACGTGAGTTTTACGGGAGGCGTCTTCAAGCTCGACTTGAATATGACTAACAACTCGACCGGTTCGTACGTTCCTCTGGTTGAGCTGAACGTTATCAAAATCACGTCCGGCTCGGGCACCGTGTCGGTCAAGAACGCCGACAACGGCGGCAACGGCAAGAGTGTCTCGACGGCGGCGCTCTTTGGTTACTCCAACCAGCTGGGCTCCGATCAGATATATAGTCCGGCGGAAATCACTGGCAGCCGCAACCTGCAATTCAATGACGCGGCCGCTGAGATGTTCAGCTTCGACGTTAACGTGACCGCGTATGTCAGTGAAGGCGGTGGAGCTGGTGGTGGTGGGGCTGCCGCCCCCGCCACTGGCGGGAGTGGTGGTTCATCGAGCGGGGCCGGGGGACTGTTGCCACTCAGCAAGACCATGCGGATAACGGTAAATCCGTTGACGAAGTCGGTCACAGCTAAGCTGCTCTAAGTCGGGAGAACAGTTTGGCTAAACAGAAGCGCGTGAGGGTCGATCTGACCTTCACGCGCTTTGTTTCGTGGTGCGGCTTTGGCGGCGACCAAGGAACCGGGCGTCTTCGAGAAATTAATGCCTGTTCCCCACGGTTGCCAAGGCTCAACCCTGGGCTGGAATTAGCGAACGCTTTCAGCGTTTCGTCGCCAATTCAGCTTTCAGCGATGGGCTCAAAGTCGCGAATTGGCGAAGCGATTAACGACCTCGTTTGTAGTTTCAAGAAGTGAAAGGGCGGGATTCAGCTCTTCAATCGTCTCTTGAATTCGTTTTATCCACTTCATCGTCAACGCTTCGTCATACTTTGCTCGACCAACCTCGTGATGGTCGAGGAAGCGAAGCAGTCCGGCACACATCTTCTGGAACGCCTGCTCCGGGGTTGAGGTGCGGAGGTACGCCACCGCGACCGTTAAGTGGTCTCGATGGCAGAAATCGTCTACACCCGTAGTGCACGTCTCAAA
>DATKIS010000157.1:0-4594 GCA_035543975.1 Pyrinomonadaceae bacterium | reverse complement strand
TCGCGTTCAGTCCGGTAGTGAGCGATTGGACGCAGGTAAAATTCGCGCCGGACAACGTCGCCGGGCTTCCGCCGCAGGTGACGATGTCGACTCCGGAGGTCGAGTCGGTAAGCGTGCCGGTGACCGTCACCGTTGCATCTGTCACTGTCGCGCCGCTGGCCGGGGAGTTGATGGTGATGGCGGGCGCCGTCTTATCCAGATTCACCGTTAGCGAGGCAGCGCGACTGTTATGCGCGCGATCGATCGCCGTGCCCGTAACCATCTGGCTGGCGCCATCGGTGGTCAGGATCATGGGTGATGAGCAGTTTTCGATGCCGCTCAGGCTATCGCCGCAGTTGAAGTTCACTGTGACGTCTGTGTTGTTCCAGCCATTGGCGTTGGCGGAGGGCGTGGCGACTGCGTTGATAGACGGCGCCGTCTTGTCCAAGTTGAGCGAGACCGACGCGTGGCTGCTGTTTTGCGCACGGTCCGTCGCCGTGCCGGTAACAACTTGCCCGGCGCCTTCGGCGGAAATCAGGGCGGGAGAAGAACAAGTTTCGATACCGCTGATGCTATCGCCGCAGGTGAAACTGACAGCGACGTTTGTATTGTTCCAGCCATTGGTATTGGCGGCGGGGGCCGCCGCCGCGTTGATGGTTGGAGGATTGTTGTCAACACCAACGACCTGCAAACTTAGGCCTGACTTGGGACTGCTGCGTAATTCCACCGCCAGTGAGTTGGCGAAGGCTGGGGTGAAACTCCTTTCAAGCAACCTCACGCTTAGATTGAAGTCAGATGGAGAGGCGACTTGCTGCCCGTTTAGCATGACGACTGCGCTGGCAGCGCCGCCGAATTGGGCGTCAAGGCCGCCATTGAAAATTTGCAGTCTGTACTCTGTCTGCGTGTTGGCCAGCGAGAAGTTTCGCGTGTCGGGCGCCGGTTTGCCGGTGCCGCGCACGAAGTCGGCAGGGCCGTAGGCTAGGAAGAGGCCGCGTGGAAGTTGCTGAGCGGCAGGCGGAAGCGCAGCCCAGCCCAAAGCCAGGGACGAGATAAATAGTCCGAGCGCGATCAGGAGCCCGAACCTTTTGCCCTTTGCTTGAGTGGCAATGTTCTTCTTTAAAAAGCCTATTAATCCAATGATGGGGGAAAGCGTTGTGAATCTTTGATTTTTCATGAGTTTGCTCCGTTTCTGGCGACCCTTTCTCGTGAATCCTCGGCACCGGTAAAATGTCTGCATCGAGGGTTTCTGGCTCGAGGATCAAGTTGATGGTTTCCTCTTACTCTGGTAAGCGACGAATTAGAGGAAAGGCGGCCACCGGCAGATTTTTCCGAGTGGCACGGATCGTTTGATTGGTCACGCGATGGCAAATGGCTGGCCATGGCCTGTGGGTCGGTAACCAGTAGTCAGCAGTCAGCAGTCAGCAGTCAGCAGTCAGCAGTCAGCAGTCAGCAGTCAGCAGTCAGCAAGTCGGCGGTCAGCGGTCAGCGGTCAGCAGGCAGCGGTCAGCGGTCAGCAGGCAGCGGTCAGCGGTCAGCAGGCAGCGGTCAGCGGTCAGCAGTCAGCGGTCAGCGGTCGGCAGTCAGCGGTCGGCAGTCAGCGGTCGGCAGTCCTGATTGCTGATTACTGACCGCTTGCTTTCCCGCTTGACCTATTGTCCGTCATTCGTTAAACCTCAATGCAATGGACGAGTCGCGATACGAACTGGACGCGCTGGCGATTTTTTCCCACCCGGACGATGCAGAGCTCTCTGTGTCTGGCACACTCCTTAAATTGAAGTCTTTGGGTTATCGCACGGGAGTGCTCGACATGAGTCGTGGTGAGATGGGCACACGCGGCACGCCCGAATTGCGCGCAGAGGAATCGATTGTGGCTGCGCGGATCATGAAGCTTGATTTACGTCTCAACCTTGGACTACCGGACGGACACATCTGGCCGACTGAAGAAGCGCGCACCGCAGTGGTTCGCGTCCTGCGCGCGCACAAGCCAAAGGTGCTGCTGACTACCCATTCAGACGATCCGCATCCTGATCATGCCAACACTGCCCGGATCGTCCGCGACGCCGCTCGACTGGCGACGATGGCCCGTTACGACGAAGGCAGCGGACCAAAGCTGGAGCGGATGCCGGCCGTCATGCACTCGCTCTTTTCGCGGCGAGTGGTCCCGTCTTTCATAGTCGATGTATCTGATTTTATTGAGGAGAAGATGGCCTCAATCAAGGCCCATGAATCGCAGTTTTATTGTCCGGAATCGACTGAGCCCACTACGCGCATCAGTGAGCAAGGCTTTTTGGATGAAATAGAACACCGCATGCGCTACTTTGGCTCACTCATTGGCGTGAGTGCGGGAGAGCCCTTCTATGTGCGGGAAGCGCTGAACGTGGATGACCCGGTTGCTTTGTTAACCAAGCCCATGAATATCTACTCTTGATTGAAATTGAGAACGATAGGTTCAATAGGGCCTATTAAAATCTCAATTCTCTGATTCACTCAACACTGCTCTGGCTATTGAAATCAGGGCCGTAGCTCGCGGCGAGTCGGCCTCAAAGTTCCTGGCCAATCCTTCAGCACGCTGATAGTCGTCCTTGGTTAGAGTTCGGAAAATAGACGGCACGTCGAAGTTTTCGGTCGTGCTGGTGCGCACCGAAGTCATGTTCGGTGTTTGCAACCGCAATATCAGTCGGCTGTCTTCGCCGCTGAACCCCTCAACTGAATTTGCCGCTTTGACGGCTTCAGTCACCAGCTCCCAGGAGCGATTACGGTCGAGGGTGAAGTAAGCATTGGCCACCCCGATTAGAGCCCGCGGACGATCCGCATCGGAGCCGTCTATCCGGCGAGCTTCCTCCGTCGCCTCAGTCAATAAATTGAGCGCACTATCGCGGTCCGTGTCGCTTAGCTGCCTGGCTATTTGACTAAACGCCCAAACCTTTTGAAAGTGGGTCAACTCACCATTGTGGGACAGCTTGTCTGCTTCCTCCGTCTTCTTCTTATCAATGTAATGAATTACCAAACTCATATCGACGTAGGGACGGACCTGCTTACGTAGTTCCATATCCTCGATCTTTTCCACGAAGTCGCGCGCCCGGCCCTCGCCGCGCTGCATTGTGCGCATCGTCAGTTCGACATAAAGCTGATCGCGCTCCGCGGAAGTCTTAGCGCGACCGATGCGATCCAGGAGCGATTGTTCCGTATCGGCCGGTTCCTCCTCGGGACGAATCCCACTACGGATCGACTCATCGTCGCGTTTTCTAATTTCATCGCGGACGGCCGCTGACAGGGAAGCCAGTTGTCCATTAATCATCTCGGCCGTGGGTTTAGGAGCGTATTGGTCGAATAGTGGGAGGAGCCGCTTAATAATCAAATACTTTCCTTCGATGCCCGAAGTCGTCTGATCCTGCTCGGGTGGAGCAAGCGGTCGCATGAGAATTTGAGCCGCCACCCGGAAAAACGCCGAGCGCAATTCCGGCGTCACCGACGGAGGCTGACTCGGCCT
This sequence comes from Pyrinomonadaceae bacterium, assembly GCA_035543975.1. GTDB lineage: Bacteria > Acidobacteriota > Blastocatellia > Pyrinomonadales > Pyrinomonadaceae > PSRF01. The sequence continues at coordinate 1,125 of DATKIS010000157.1, read as the reverse complement.
CCCCATCTGTGAAGTGTTGGTGCTGCCCTTCGGATCGATAGTTATGAATAACTGCGGAGTGAACACATATGAACTAAGTAGTGACACCGTGTTGGCGTCTGCCTGAATATCTGCGGCTGCGACGCCCAGCATGCGCATGAACCGCAGGTCAGCGGCGGCAGCATCTTTGTCTCTCAGCGACGACAGGAAACTCAGACCCCGCATGGTGATCGCAAGCAGCGCTGGATCGGCAAACTCGAGCGCCCGGGGAACGTCAGCTTCGAGGAGTTGCCTGGCCAACGTCAGCCGTTGCGCCATTGCGTCCGGCAAATCAAAAGGATCTCGTTTAGCAGCATTGACGGCGTCGGCTACTTCCTGGGCTTTGTCCTTCTTGAGTTTCTCCAGCAACTCCTCGCCCAGGGCACGATCTCGTTTGGCTGCGAATCGAAGGACTTCAGAGCGCAAATCCGGGCCTCTGGTAATCACCGATCCCCGCCCCTTCGCCTCCTGTTTCTCACGATCCTCCTTAGCCAGCCGCGCAGATTCCTGGTCCGCCACTTCCGCAGCCTCCCAGGCTTTTTGAAACAGGGTGCGGCTTTGATCCGGGTCAACTTCCCACAGACCATCGGCTATCCGGGCCAGGGTGCGAGCGCGCAGTTTTTGATCGCGAAACGCACGAGCCTCGTTCGACAAGGAAACTAACAGCGAAAGCGCGAGCGCACGTTGTTGCTCCGCCTTGGCTTTGGCGGCGGCGGACAGCTTTTTTGGTTTCGCGGCTGGTTTGGCCGGGGCAGCAGCAGGAGTGGATTGCGTAACTGTCTTCTCGGAAGTCTCCTGGGCCTGAATAGACGCCAATGACAAGAGGAGCGGCAAGAGCGGAAGCAGAGCCGAGAGAGACCTGCGGGTTGTCATACGATGTTCTCCTGCGGGAAGCGTTGGTGGACAGTTATATCCGTAGGGATTTAACGCGAGGGGCGGGTGTTTAGTTCCGGGAATCCCGGGGAGCGGAGGCTTTGGAGTGCGGCGGCTCGACGCCGCTTTGTTATCCGGCGGCTTGACGCCGGTTCCTGGGTACTTAAACTTCAGTCACGAAGGCAGCGTCAAGCCGCCGCGGACCAAAGCAGCGTCAAGCCGCCGCGGACCAAA
>DATKIS010000156.1:0-2004 GCA_035543975.1 Pyrinomonadaceae bacterium | reverse complement strand
CGCTTGTCCGGCGAGAGATGAATTGCACCCGCTTCTTCCGCCAGGTGTTGCTGAAAAGCTCTCAAACAAAGTACGTAATTCCGAAAGGGTTAAGTCAAAGCCTATGCCAATCGGAATTCAATAGAGTTTTTCGACGATTCGGCTTTAAACCTCCTGAGAACAATGGTCCAAATCGCTGATCCGAAAGCAACAACTTTATCCATCGTTCTAAAGGTGTTTCGCTTTCGGGATAGCTGAATCCCATTTTTGAGAATTTAGAGGATGCTTCTAAAAAACACACAGGCTCAATGATAGTTTTTCCAGCCGCCCTGCGCCTTATGAGGTGAGGAACCCAAAACCGTCTCCACAGAAACGTCACCAGCGCGCCGTTTGGAAAAGCTCCGCGAGAACTGATTCGCTTCAACCGGATTCGGTCTTAAGATCTAAAGGAGCCCGCGGACGGGCCAAGAAGGAGGAACCAATGTCAGACGAGAAAAACGAAAGCCGCATCAACATTGAAGACTTGCCGCAACCCGAGCGGGAATTAACTGCCGAAGACCATCAGAAGGTGCAGGGTGGTGCGACCACCACTGTAGAAACCGACGCAGATCCCATGAGGGAGAGCATGGAGACGATGAAGAAAGCCTGGAAAGATGCGTCCTCAACCCCAGAAGGCAGAACGCCATGATAGCGGACGGGCGAAAGTCATCATGATGCGTTTGCCCTAAACGAAAAGGGCCCGGAACCCAGACGGCGATTTATTGCCTTCGCTATTGCGAGTGATTAATTATGTGGTACCGAAGGGGGCCACCCTCACCCCTTTTCAAACAGCTGGTAAGAGTAGGAGCGCTCGTGTGGTTCCGGCTCGGCGTCGGCAAGAAACGCCTACTTCGTTATCAGTTTGTTTCCCGCTCTCAAGAGCTGCGTTCAGCAACTCAAAGCCACCATCAAACAATCGCCAGGGCAGCCCGTAGATCAAGAGCGGCCTCACTGCCGCCCAGTTCCCGGCACAAAAGGGGTGTTGAGGCAAAAGCCCGACCGCCGAAAATAATCCGCGGACAAGCTGTGACAAATTTTTCTTGAATGGCTTTTACCAGCCGCACAACTTTCGGCAAACTGAACAAGATGGTAGCGGAAATTCCCACCGTCTGCGCCCCCTGGTCCTCGATCGCCTGAAGAATCCCACTGTGCGGCATGTTGGTGCCGAGGAACCGCACATCCCAACCGCGCGCTTCCAACACGTCGGCCACCATATTTGGTCCAACCTGGTGCAACTCGCCCTCGATTCCAGTAATTACCATGCGGCCTGCCTGGGTTTTAGCTGGTTCGATGTGCTGATAAAGCTGGGCCATCGCATATTGTGTAATCGCCGTGGCCATGTGTTCCTCAGCGACCGTGATTTGATTCGTCTCCCACAAGCGACCCACCTCGTATTGGGAAGTCTGGAAGACATCCACGTAAACATCGACTATGTCGCTCGCCCGTTTCATTGCCTCGAGAGCCAGCGAAACTGCCGCGCGCCGGTCGCCTTTTATCGCGGCCTGCAAATAGAGAGCTTGCGTTTCACCCAGTACACTGGTGGGTTGCGCCGGTGCCGTCTGTGGATTTTCGCAGGCACTCACAGCAGCGTCGATGAAGGTTTTCACAAACTCTGCTTCCGCCGTATTCAAGGATGACTGCAAAGCTTCGCCGACCTGCTGCAAATTTTCGGCGACGAAATGCGGGGCAATGTTCCGGGACCCCAGCATCCCCACGGTCCAGCGGGCGTACGCTTCGAATGGGGCCACCGACCCGCTTTCAATCGCGCTCGCCAGATAGCTCTGATGAAAGATCGCATCTTCGATTCCATGCGTCCGTCCACGTTCCCCATAGCGAGCAAGCCAGTCGGGATGTCGCACAAAAAACTCTTCGGTGACTACCGCGGCCACCTGCGGCTTGAGCCCGTCGATCTTTTCCGATAGTGCAATTCGATCGTTCAAAGCCATGCTGGTCATTGCTCAATCCCCCCCCGGATGCGTTTCGTCA
>DATKIS010000155.1:0-4207 GCA_035543975.1 Pyrinomonadaceae bacterium | reverse complement strand
CCTCACAATTAGGACGAAGTAATCTCAGCTGGTCTAAACTCAGTTCGCTAGCGATGGTCAAAAAAACTCTCGTTCGTTAATTCGATTCCGTCCAGTCGAATCTTGCTTCTTAATCTCTAATCAGTCGAGCAGGCTCGACTGTTGCTGGGAACTTTTGGCTTTCACCTTTGCTTTTGACCCAGGCACGGCCAGCGCACCAGCCGCTCTTAGCTCCTCAGCGGAAAGCATCGGCCCAGAACATATTCGTTCGAGCAACTCGGCTTGCGTTGGTTCAAGTTCGATGAGACGCCCCAACACATTCAGGACATTGATTAGTTCGGTCGTGTATTCGGGAAGCCAGTGATCCGGCTGAATGTTTCCGAGCTTTGACGGTGGCCGACGATCACCAATGATTGGTCGCTCGCGGTTGGCCCTGCGATAACTGAACCAGTATCGCAAGACGTGCTTGCCGGAAACCTCGTAGTTCCACATTTCGGGCGAGACATGATCAATGTATCCAGCACCGACCAAGAGTCTCCGCTTGCCCTCGTCGTAGTCGAGAGTATCAGGCATTGCTGCGGGATTCTGAGGAATCGAGCCATCAGCCGAAACTCGCGGGGCGACACCTGGTGGCAATCGTGGAGGAGCTGAGGGTCGACCATGTTTCATGTCTGCGAATCGTTCACCGAACGTGTGAAGCCAAATTACTATATGCCCAAGATTGGCGGCTTGGGCAAAGAGATCTGCGTCGGCCGTGATCGGCACTCTCAATCCTGGTTGCACGAGATCGGTTTTGAATCGTGCCGTGAACGCTGAATTAGCGGCGACGGCCGCTATGTATGCCACGAAGTCCTCCGCGCTCACAGGTCGCTCATACTTTTGAGTGAGGCAAGCAAGCAGATTGGGCGTGACGTTTGGCACATTCGCGGCGGAGTTGCGCCACAACGGGAAGGCGCGTCCCCCTCTACCGTTATAGTGATGGAGATCGGGTACCAATCCCGTAAAGGTCAGCGCAGGTCCCGAGGATGGCGATCTGTCGCTCGGGGCTGTCATATACACTTGTCGTTCAGACTGCAACTCCCAAAGTTCTGGGTTAGGTTGATTGATCAGCCGATTGTCGGGAATTATCCACTGTCGATCAAAGGAACGAAATCCGTAACGCACGGGCGCATTGCTTGAGCCATGTTCATCGGCAATGATGGTAGGTCGTGGTTCGTACCCCATCAGTGCTTTCGTTACGATTCGGTTACTGTGCTTGTCGCCCGGTTTGCCGTTTCGAAGGTGTGGGTGAAATAGTGCCTCCTTCTGATCGCCCGGCGCGTCGATCAACGCCTGCCAGCGCCGCAGCAAGGACACCACGTCGGGTGCAATTATCCAAGTCCGTCCCGGCATGACGCCGGAACCGTTATAGATAAAGAGATCTTCAAGCGCAGGATACGTTGGCCATTCCCCAGTCGAAAGAGGCAGGAACGGAGCGCGCCAATCGGTCGAACACTCAATCCAGCCATCAGATTCGAGCGCCAGTTCGCTTAACGCTTCGAACTTCTTCTCTCGTCGTCCTTTCGGAAGCGCCCGAAATCGAACGGTAGCGGGAGTGTCTGAATTCGTGCGATCGGGGCGTGACGCAAGCACGATACATACTGGCTGCTGCACGCCTTGGAAGATTCTCGTGTTGACTTCCGGTTGGTGTCCTTCAGGCGAACAGTCAATCACCCAAATCTCGTTTGCGGTGCGACGCAGATAATCGCGCATTCTTTCGAAGCCGGGACCGTTGAGGAAACCTGCAACGGTGATGAAACAAACAATGCCCGTGTTAGCGTTGGGATCGTGATCGAACACCTTCCAGGTGGCCCAGCGCCAGAAATAGATGTACAGATTGCGCAGATGCTTCCCGTGCGCGCCGACACCCCAGTCGGCCGGTGGCATCCAAGCCTCAAGTGGCGCGGGCTCTGGAGAGTTCAGGCTTCCTGATTCTACCCAACTCCCAAGACCTTTAGCCTTCTCTTTGTAAGGAGGGTTGCCGATCACTACGGTAATCGGCTCGTGTCGCTTGATCTGATTTGCCTGGTGCAGGGAATCTGCAATCGGCTGGAGGATCGCCGGCAGCCATCCAGGTTCTCCATACGGGTCGCTCAGAGTATCAGCCACGAACATTCGCGGAGGCGGCGGTGGAACAATTCCGGTGAGATCAGCAATCTCGGCGAGGATCCGCAACTGTGCAACAGCAAATGGTCCAAGCTGCATTTCAAACGCTATCAGGCGGTTCACGGCGGCACCAATCGCACCAGACACGGAACCCGGGCCTTCATCGGCTTCGATCGTCTTCGCAATTCGACGCAGCACGCCGAGCAAAAAAGTTCCGGTGCCGACGGCTGGATCCGCCACGGTAACGTCGGGCGACGCCAAGCCCGAATGCAAAGAGAAGCGGCTCCGTAAAGCTTCATCGACCAACCCCACCATCGCGCTAACAACCTCAGGCGGCGTGTAGTACGAACCAGTTTTCTTGCGCAGCGCGTTATCGTAGACCGCCAGGAAATCCTCGTAGAAATATAACCAGGCTTCGGGATCACCTTTGCTGATGGTGGGCCAATTAACCGCGTCAAGTACGCGCGTTAGAGTTCCAAGTGAAGTTTGTAGCGTCGCTTGATTCTCAGCATTGTCGGTTAAAACATTCAGCGCGGTGCCAATCAGCGTGTTCGTATGCGCCAGTTCGCGGGCGACCTGATGCAGTCCGCCACTGAGCTTGATATCTCGGGCTCGCGCCATTAGCAAACCGAACGTCACTGCTTGCGCGTAGCCATCCGCGAACTGTGCATCCGATGCGTCGGGGAAAAGCAGTTTTCGCCAGTCGGTTGCGAGGGCCGTGAGCACCGGGCTTCCCAGCAACATCTGCTCGGTCACTTCCTCGCGCAATAACCGGCAAAGGCGCGCGCTGGTCGCTGCTAGTTGCTTTGCGTCGCGTGGAGGGATGGGCTGCCAACGAATGAAGCTCTCGAACAGGCTCAACAGGCTCTGTGGCGCTTCAAGCGCCGTGCCCGCTGTCTCAACGTCGCCCGCTAGTCTGACGACCGAATCGTTTAGTTCGCCGTCTTGCCAAAGGCTGAATTGGTTGCCGTCGGTGTAGATCAGATTGGGTAGCGACTGTAGTTTTTCCCACTGCTCCTTGTCGTGACGATCTTTGAACTTCCGCGGGTCGGCTCCCTTTCCCGGTGCCTTAACTTCGATGAAACCGATGAGGGCATTGCGTACGGTGATCGCGTAGTCTGGGCGAGTCTTCAACTCACTCAATGACGACTCGCCAACTGCGGTGACTTCAGATCTTCTGAAGCCGCAAATCTCAGACAAATCGGAGATCAGCAGCTCCAGGGGCGCGCGAAGTTGATCTTCCGGTTGCCCCGTCGCCGCACGATTGGACAATTTCGACTTTGCAGCGGTGCCGAAGGTCGAGATGGCTGAGCGAAATTTGTCGTTCATCTATTCTTTTTCTTAGAGGAAGTTAAACGGGAGTCGGTGAATAGACCTTAGCTCCGGTATTGGACCTTTGTATTGTAGGTGAAGATTCAACGAGTTAGAAACCAAAAGTTATGGTTCCGTGAGTCAGTCGAGCCCGTATCTCCACGAGGTTTTGCTTCCGGGCAGATACTCGACGAATGCCGGCTCATGATTACCCTTACACCGTTAATCGGAAGCGGGGACTTCCGTCGCCAGCGGGGATTTTCGCCAGCGGCGGAGTATGCAGCCGCCATTTACTGCGACCATGATGAGGCTCAATTACTCTGCCGAGGAATTCCTCCAGATCATGATGACCTTGAACAGCGTTAAGACCCACCCGCTATCGCAGTTGGTACTGACAAGCAAGCGGCGAACTCCGAAAAGTTTGAGGACGGCAAGTTAGTTGGTTCTCACTTAGACCAGAATGCCGAGCATGATCCGAAGAGAACAAATTAATCATTGAAAATTGCAGAATGACAGGCCTGACCCCGGTTTCGGGGTTCGGAAGTGGAAAGCGAGGGCACAGGGTTACTCGATCCGATCTGCCCAATAATTAGGTTGGCGATGCTGGTTGGCAACGGCGATCACGACGATCGTCTTTTCATCAATGCCGTAAATCAGAGAATAAGGAAAGCGCGTGAAGAGGAACCGTCGGATTTCCGGCTCAACCTGCATGCCCGCGTACGGATAAAATCTAACGAGCCTAACAACACGATCCAATTCATCGAGGAATTCA
>DATKIS010000154.1:0-6502 GCA_035543975.1 Pyrinomonadaceae bacterium | reverse complement strand
GAAAGCCGAATGATTTCATATGAAAGTCCAGCCACCAGCGGAAACAGCGCCAGGCGAACCAAAAAATTGTAGACCAGCGAATCAAACTTGATAACCGAGAACAGCACAATTGAAACGAGCATCACGACCATCAGGAAGCTGGTGCCGCAGCGAGGATGCTGGCGTGGCTGGGGCCGCGCATTGTCAACCGTCAATGGCAGGCCCGCCTCCCATGTAAACACTGTCTTGTGTTCCGCGCCGTGATATTGGAAGACCCGCCTGATGTCTTTCAGCAGTGAAAAACTGAAGATCATAATCAGAAAGAAGGTCATGCGGATAACGCCGTCAATCAGGTTGAACAAAACCGACGGACGGACCGGGTGGAGGTAGGTGCGAACCGAATTCCAGGTTTTCGAGTACCAGGCCTCATTCGCCTGCGAGTTGTTTGTGGCGTCAGTCACCCCTGAGGCGGAACTCGGATTTGCCGGGGAGGCCGGCGCCGAAACGGACACGGGAGCGGGTGACGGAGCCCAGCCCACGGCGATGAACAGCGCGTTGGTTAAAAGCAGTGGCGCTGCAATAAAGAGAAAGATGTTGAAAATAATCGCGAAGACGATCGAGCCGGCGGCTGCCGCTGTACCGCCCTTTTTCATCTCGTCGCGCGCACGTTTTTGCGTGGGCACCGGAAATAGTCCGGGAACGGCGCCGGTCAGGCCGGCGAAGTCGCCCTCCCCCTCGATCGCAGCCGGTGTTAGCGCGACCCTAACTTCCTTGGCTTCGGCTTCGGCCTCCTGAACATCGCCAAAAGCTTCATTCGCTGAGTAATTCAACGCCTTGATGCCCAGACCCATGGATTGAACCAACACCGCGCTGCCGCGGAGGACGGGCAACTTTAGCAGCGGATACTTGTCGCTCCACTTCGGCATGCGGGCCGCAATGTTTACGATCGTGCCGTCGGCTTTCCGCACGGCGATAGCGTAGGCGTTGGGGGTGCGCATCATGACGCCCTCAATCACTGCCTGTCCGCCCACTATCAAATCTCTTTCGTTAGTGCTCATATTTTTGCCTGTCGAACCGGCTTTCCTGCCTGTCCTCGCGGTAAACCGCTCAGATTGTAGCCAGGAGGAAAATGGGACTGTTTGTCCTACTTTATACAGTAACGCCGGCGTTTATGACGGTCGCAAGTGCTGTGTAGCACCCAAGCGACCAGCCACTTCCGGCCGGCGTTTGGTCTGATATTTCCGCTAATGGCGTCGTGTTACCAAAACCTCTGTCTCCTCTGCTATTCGATATTACTGGGCCGCCGGCGCTTCGGCCGGGGTTTTCTTGCCGTAGCGTTTGTTAAAGCGATCCACGCGTCCGGCCGTGTCTACCAGCTTTTGCTTGCCGGTGAAAAACGGGTGGCAAGCGGAACAGATTTCCACATGCAGGTCGCCCTTTTTGGTTGAATGTGTCTTGAAAGTCTCGCCGCAAGCGCACGTCACCGTGATCTCGTTATACTCTGGGTGAATTCCTGGTTTCATGATACTTAGAACCTCAACTATAGTCAGCTAAATGCCGTATTTTTCAAACGAACCATGATAGGTTCTGATGATTATATCGTCAAGTTGGGTTGGGGTAGCGCAAACAGTGAGTTTGCGCTGCCGTCGGCGCCTCTTAGTTTCCGGCAAGACAGTCTCCAATTCAGGAAGCAAACTAACATTTTGCTTTACTGGATCAGCCAAGAACAAGTTTGTTGACAGTAAATTAGCGCCATGTTTAAATCCATTTCTGCCGACCCTTAGTAATAGCCTTATCACTGTGCAGCTACTACTGCGCAATCCGGAGCTAAGACCGATAGCACACCTGGTCAGGGTATAGTTGTGGGTATTCAAATCTGATGGCGGACGACGAAAAAAAGCCGGACGAACTAACTCAGAATCCGCCGGGTGTCATAATCCCTGCTGAGGAAACCGGCACTCCACCCCCATCTTCAATCCCTGATGCGGGCCAGCTGGCCGGAGCTGACGCGGAAAAAGCCTCGATGGTTGAGCAGGCCAAGTCGCGAGTGGCGGCCGTTAAGGAGTCGCTCGGCGAGAAAGCCGCATCAGCCAAACCAACTGCACCGGCGGCGGGCGCTCCCAAAGCTCCAGTCAAAAAGAAGGAAGAAGGTCCCAAACCCATTGATGCCTCCGGCCATCAGTTAGTCAAGACACTGCGAGCGCGCTTTGATGGAGCGGTGGGCGAGGCGTTGGAGTTTGTTGGCCAGGTCTCGGTTCGCATAGAACCAGATCGCATTGTTGAGGTCTGCACTTTTCTTCGAGACGATGAGGAAACCAGCTTCAACTACCTTTCGGATCTGACTTGTGTTCACTACCCAATGAGGCAGGATGCGCCCCTCGAGATTGTCTACAATCTTTATTCGATCTCCCGCAATGAGCGGGTGCGGTTGAAGGTTTCAATCAGTGAAAGTTCTGGAGTAGATAGCGTGACCAACGTTTGGCCCACGGCGAATTGGATGGAGCGTGAGGTCTACGATCTCTTTGGCGTTAACTTCAAGAACCACCCGGACCTGCGCAGAATACTCTTGCCGGCTGACTGGGATGGACACCCTCTCAGGAAAGATTATCCGCTTGAATTTATTGAAAACGCGTGGACTGAGCGGCATTTGCCGGAAATGACAGAGGTGCAACGCGAGCAGTTGGATCAAAGGCGGGCTTACGGTTTAGAAATACTGTCAGTGCCACAGGAGCGGATGATGCGCGAGATCTTCCAGGGTGGCAAAGAAGTAATGCCGAAAGACAAGTAAATGGTGACAAGTAAATGGTGAATGGTAAATAGGAGAACGATTCGAATCGGCAGTCGATTTCGCCATTTACCATTCACTATTGACCATTTACCCGTTATTTACCATTTACCATTCACCAATTGATATGACGCCAAAAGAAATCGCTGCTCAGTATGAAGCAAAAGTATTCGACACGCCCGAGGCGGCGAAGGTGGCGGGTTTTGTTCTGACTGAGAAGATGGCGCCGCGGAATGTTTGGAACAAGGCGAGCGCTGCCCAGGCGATCGTCACCAAGCTGACGCGGGAGAAGGCCAGCGGGAAAGCCGCCGAGATTGGGTTGGTGATTGAGCCGTGGAGTGTCACCGGCTGTTACCTTCCCGCAGAACCAGCTCCTGCGGCCGCCTAGTCAGAACTACCTGCGTCAGCGGGTGGTCAGCCCGAAGGCTAACTGACTAGGCAGTCAGAGCAACAAACTGAAGTGTATCGGACAACTTAATGCACCAGGTCGAAATCGCCACAATTCGAGAGACGCTTCTGGACAGCCCCGAGATGGTGCTGAACATGGGGCCGCAACACCCGTCGACGCACGGAGTTCTCCGGGTGATCCTCCGACTCGATGGCGAAACGGTAATCGACCTCGACTGCGACATCGGCTATCTCCACCGGGGTATGGAGAAGATTGCCGAGAACCGCATGTACACCATGATCGCTCCCTACTGGGATCGTCTTGATTACATTGCCGCAGTCTCGAATGGTCTGGTGTGGGTAGAAACGGTTGAGCAGATGATGGGGTTAGTGGTACCTCCGCGCGCCCACTACCTACGCACCATCCTTACCGAACTCAACCGCATCGCTTCTCATTTGCTCTGGCTGGCTACTCATGCATTAGACATTGGGGCCGTTACCGTACTCCTGTGGGCCCTGCGCGAACGCGAAGAGATTCTCAAAATCTTCGAACGACAGTTTGGGGCGCGTCTGACCTGTCATGCCTGGCGCGTTGGTGGAATGCCCAACGACGCCTACGATGACTTCGATTCGGATGTGCGGCGCTTTGTCAGCAATTTCCCGAAGCGACTCGACGAATATGAGACGGTGCTTTCCGAGAATCGGATCTGGCTAAGCCGCACAGTAGGGATTGGAGTTATCTCAGCCGACGACGCGGTCGCGATTGGATTGTCTGGTCCGGCTCTGCGAGGCTCGGGTGTACCGTGGGACATTCGCAAGGCCCGTCCGTACGCTGCCTACGCTGATATGGATTTTGATATTCCGCTCGGTGAGAACGGCGATACTTATGACCGTTACCTGGTTAGGTTGGAAGAGATGCGGCAGTCGCGACGCATCATCGATCAGGCGATGGATAGATTGCCGGACGGTCCCGTAAACGCGAAATTGCCCAAGGTGGTTAAGCCTCCAGTGGGCGACTATTACCATTCTATTGAAGGTCCAAAAGGCGAGATCGGTTGTTACCTGGTTTCAGACGGCACCGCGCAGCCATGGCGTGTGCGGGTGCGGCCACCGTCATTGATCAATCTCCAGGCGTTGAAGAACCTTTGCCTGGGACACCTGGTGGCTGATGTAGTCGCGATAATCGGAACGTTGGATATTGTTTTAGGTGAGATAGACCGGTAGTGAATTCTTCTCTGTGCCCCCTTCGTGTTCTCTGTGTTGCTGTGGTGAGTTTTACGTAGAGGCGTTCACCACGGAGACACTGAGAACACGAGTGGTGCACTGAGAAAAACGAAAACGAGGTCGATTCGTGCTTTTCTTTGCGCCGATTAATTTCATAAACGACCTGCTGCTGAAGTTCTTCAGCGCGGAGACGATTAATCACGTCATCTGGCCGTTTATCCAGATCGGATTAATCGTCACGCTGTTGGCTGGCTGGGTTGCCTTCGCGACTTATCTGGAGCGTAAGATTTCTGCGTTTATGCAGGCGCGACTCGGACCCATGCGAGTCGGCCCCTGGGGTTTGCTGCAGCCGATAGCCGACGGAATCAAGCTGCTCACCAAGGAAGATTTCATTCCAGAGAAGGCTGACCGCTGGATCTTCTTCCTGGCGCCCTATATTGCCGTCGCCGCGGCTTTCATCGTCTTCGCTGTGATCCCGTTTGGTCCTGACTGGGCCGTGATCACCGACGTCAACATTGGTTTACTGTTTGTCCTGGCCGTGTCGAGTGTGGGGGTGTTGGCCTTGATCCTCGCCGGCTGGTCCTCGAATTCCAAGTATTCGTTGCTGGGTGCCTTGCGTTCCAGCGCGCAGATGATTTCTTACGAAGTGGCGATGGGGCTGTCGTTGATTGGTGCCCTCATGTTTGCCCGAACGCTCTCGCTGTCGGGGATCATCAACGCGCAGGCTCGGGACACCATTTGGTTTCTTCTTTATCAACCTCTCGGGTTCCTCGTCTTTCTCCTGAGCGGGATTGCAGAGAACAATCGCGCGCCATTCGATCTCCCGGAAGCCGAATCGGAATTAGTCGCTGGCTTCCACACGGAGTATTCCGGATTTCGCTGGTCGCTGTTCTTTATGGCCGAGTATGGCGCGATGGTAGTGGTCTCGGCGGTGGCCGCCACGGTCTATCTGGGTGGGTGGTATTTCCCGTTTGTCTATCGATTCACCGAAGCAAAGGGTTATCACAACCTCTATGTTATAGTCAGCCTTCTGGTCTTTCTGACCAAGGTAGCTCTTATACTTTATCTCTATTTTTGGCTGCGCTGGACCTTGCCGCGCTTCCGTTACGACCAGTTGATGGATATCGGATGGAAGTGGTTGATCCCATCGGCGCTGATCAATATTTGCCTTTCCGCCCTCTCGCTGTTTTTGATCCAGGCGCTTGATGGCTGGCGCGGCCTGCAGACGATTGAGACGCTCTCGCGCGGGCTGAACCTGACCGGAACAGGCAAGGCCCTGATGATTGTGATGGGCTTCCTGGGCCTGGGTATTACCGGCTTGTTGTTGGCGAGAATTAACTGGCGGTCGCGCGACTTCAATTTAAAGAGTCAGCGCCGGGATATTCGTTTGGTGAATGTGCCCCAGGGCAAACCGGCGGTGCCTGCTGTCGTGGCGGAAGGCTGAGTCATTGCCGATTGGCAATTGCCGATTGCCAATTGAAGCGGTGAGTTAAGTCTCCTCAAGTGGAGATCCGGTTCTGAAATTGGCAATCGAAAATCGGAAATCGAAAATCTAATTATGCCTTTAGTCAAAGTTCCAAAGCCGACATTTACCGAAAAGCTCAAACGCTTTTTCATGATGGACCTCCTGAAGGGTCTACAACTGACGCTCAAATACAATATCGGCGCACTCACCGATAAAGACAGCGTCGGCGGCAAGGGCATCTATACCGAGCAGTATCCCAAGGTGCGCCCCGACGTGGCGCCGCGTTTCCATGGAGCTCCGCGTCTCAATATGGATCCGGAAACGCATGACACGCTCTGTATTGCCTGCAACCTGTGCGCGCTGGCTTGTCCCGAAGATTGCATCGACGTGTTGGCAATGGACGTCGAAATAATGGTTGCCGGGAAGGCGCGCAAGAAGAAAGTGCTCGACGAGTTTATCTTCGACACTTCGCGCTGCATGTTTTGCGCGCTCTGTCAGGAAGCTTGTCCGACGTCCTGTCTGGAACTGACTCAGGACTTCGAGTTGGCCACTTATTCGCGCGCCGGTTTTGTCTGGAACCGCGAAATGCTCGAACAGGGACGCGAGACGGTCAAGTATGAGTCTTAATCAACAAACTTTCGTTAGATTGCGGATTGCGGATT
>DATKIS010000153.1:0-3714 GCA_035543975.1 Pyrinomonadaceae bacterium | reverse complement strand
AGGTCGGGCGGAGCGGGTGTAACTTCGTCGTTGATAATCGTTCCCTGTCCCGTCCCGTCAGTGACCGTAGCGCCGGTGACATTCGTAACGTTGACGAGGAAAGTCTCGTTCAGCTCAATGGTGGTGTCCCCGTTCACCACTACAGAGAAATTGTAGGCACTACTACCTGCCGGGATGGCTTGGCCCGTAAGGCTCTTCGCTGTGTAGTCGCCCGAGGTGGCGATTGCCGTGCCGTCCGCGGTGGTGAGGTTGAAGTTGACGCCGCCGGCGGGCGCCGGCGAAGAAAGGCTAATAGTGAAGCTGAAGTTTTTCGTTCCCGCGTTCCCTTCTGGGAGGGCCACGTCGTTTATCGACAGGTTTGGTGTCACGTCGTCAGTTTGAATCGTACCCAGCCCCTGCCCGTCGGCGATAGTTGCTCCAGTGACGCTCGTGAGATTGACGGTAAAGGTTTCGTTCGACTCGATGCCCGTATCGCCGTTGACGACCACCGGAAAAGTGTAGGTAGTGCTGCCGGCCGGAATGGTCTGCGCCGTCAGGCTCTTCGCCGTGTAGTCTCCCGAGGCCGCTGTGGCCGTGCCATCCGCCGTAGCGATGTTGAAAGTCACCCCTCCGGTTAGCGCCGGTGAGGAGAGGCCGACGGTGAACGTAAAGGTCTTTGTCCCCGTGTTGCCCTCTGTTAGGGCCACATCATTTACCGAGAGGTTGGGTGTGACATCGTCAGTTTGAATCGTCCCCAGCCCCTGCCCGTCAGTGACAGTCGCGCTCGTGACACTCGTCACGTTGACGGTAAAGGTTTCGTTCGCCTCCTGGCTGGTGTCTCCATTGACGGCCACCGCGAAAGTGTAGGTACTGCTGCCTGCCGGAATCGTCTGCGCCGTAGGGCTCCTTGCCACGTAGTCTCCCGAGGCCGCTGTGGCCGTGCCATCCGCCGTAGCGATGTTGAAGCTAACGCCGCCTACCGGCGCCGGCAAGGAGAGGCTGACGGTAAAGTTAAAGTTGGTCGCACCAGCGTTTCCTTCGGTCTGTGACACATTGTTGATGCTGAGGTTGGGCGGCGGCGGCACGTCGCTGGAGATACGCACGATTTTCGCGCTTGATGGGACCATCTTCTTGTTAGGTTCAGTCCCGCGCTCCTCCATTATGAATAGCATGTAGTAACCGGGCGGGCACTTCCGTGGGTCACTGGGGGCCGTCACCGTCAACTGCCCCGGAGTTCCGGTAGTCGAAAAATTCAAGACATTTATGCGTTGGTCGGTGTTGAAGCCGTGCGTCACCGACGGCAGCCTGATCCAAGCCACGCGATTGATCCCGGTCGCGTTGCTAAAGGTCAGGTTGAATTGCTGGCCGTAGCCAACTTGCGCAGGGGCCGCGTTTAATGACGGACGCGAAGCGACATTGCCCGCGTCGTCGAAGAGGTAGGGCGGCGAGTAGATCTCTGCTCTGCGCTCGGCAAACGTCTGCCGGCGATTTGAGAAAGCGTCCCCCTCATCTGCATCAAGCAACCCATCAGGCCGGCCGCCACCCGCAACCAGTACCTTTGCATCGGGTAACAACAACGCAGTCGAGTGGTAGGCGCGCTTGACAGCACCCGTGTCCATTGCGCTCCACGCGCCAGTTGCCGGGTTCCACATTTCCGCAAGCTGCGTCGTACCTATAGTAAAAGTCCCGCCACACGGTTCGTGTGTAAGTCCGCCTGTGCAAGGCACGCCGCCCGTGACGAGCACCTTGCCGTCCGGCAGCACTGTTGAGGTGTGGTAGGTGCGAGGGTAGGCCATCGGCTGCGTCGCCACCCACTGCGGATTGGCGTCGGCAAGTCTGATCGTCTTCGAGACTGCGGTAGTTCTGTTACTTGACCAAATGCGGCCGCCCGTGATCAATATTCTGCCCTCATCCCCGTCGTACATAACAGCCGAGCCTTCTAAGTGTTTCTCATTGTGAGTAGCGATATCAGAACGGGTGCCTGCGCCAGTTGGATTCCAGAAGAAGGAATAGGACGGCCCTGCTGAGAATACGCCCCTGAACGGATTGGCCGAGGTTGCCGCCATCGGGTCTAGAAAGAGCATCGGATAATTTGGCAGCTCCCACTCTTTATCCGTTAACGGGCCCTTAATTTCCAGCAAGTTGGTCTGTGGATCATAAATTTCTGGATTCCACTGTTTTATGGCATCCGCATATTTTTCGGACGGCGGAATGTTGTAAGTCCCTGACAAGATGGCGATCTTGCCGTTCTCCAACGTCAGCGTAAAAGGATACCAGCGGCCTTGTTGCATTAGTGGTGGACTACCAGGCTGACCTTGTGGCGCCCAAGTGCGTGAAACGGGATCGAATATATTGGTGTGGTTATCTCCACTGATCGAATTAGGATGCTTGTGCGCGTGCCCGCCAGCTGCGAATAGCCGGCCGTCTTGCAGAAGGCTATGGCCGCTACAAAACAGGTTTGTCGACGTGTTATTAATAAACTCAAAATGTGATAGCTCCGATCCATCGGTTGCCGGGTTCCAGATGCTGGTCGGGATGCTGCCCACGAGGTCGTACATGGTGGGATTGTTTGTAATCTCTCCTTCTTTTGTGCGGCCCCAGAAAAGAATCCGACCGTCCGGCAACATGCTGGCGTGGACCATAAGGGGCGTCTCTATTGGCCAGCTAACCGGATTCGAAAACTCGCCTTTGGTGGCCGACTCGATCGAGCCCTGCGGCGCCCGCGCCCCAGCCGTCGGCGATAACGGTTGCGGCAGTGCGGTCTTAGCCGTGGCAGGCCCCTTCGGCGCTACCTCCTCCTTTTTCCCAATTGTCGAAATGGTTACAACCGGAACGGCCACCAGCAGGAGCAGGCAGAAGCAAAGGATGAAAGCGAAACGGCGCGTCAGGCGTTGCAGAGAAAGAGGGACAGGGGGTTTCATTGATATTCTCCGTTTGAAGAAGTTAAGTGAACACTTACTTGAAGGGCATCAAATCGCCATTTCGATGCCGGCGGTTAATCATGAAACGCGTCATCTGCCCTTCATTTGATCGAAGTAATGGAGAAGAAGGCGGCTCTCATCGAGTACGTCAACATTGATCCAGCCAATCGGATTTCGTCGCCCATCACCGACAAAAACTGCCGGCGAATGCATGCCCTTCAACTGGCCGGCCAGGAACTCGCTGGTCAGTTTGCCGGCAGCTGCGTCGTTCGAGGTAAGCAAAGTCCAACCCGGCCGTCGTTTCCAACGCGCCGCCCACTGGGTGATTTTTTCCGGCGTATCCACCTTAGGGTCGATGCTGATCGAGACAATGATCACGTCCTTACTTGGGCGCTCGCCTAGTTTCTCCTGAAGCCTCGACAGCCAACGCCCCGTAGTTGGGCAGGGACCCACGCAAGTAGTGTAAAAAAAGCTCAGCACCACTAACTTGTCCTTCATCAGGTCCTCATAGAGTTTCACTCGACGGCCATCCTGATCCGTCATCTGCAGGTTGGGAACAGCGATAGTAGTCACTTCTCTCATCGCCATCTGTTTAAGCGTGTAGAGTGGGTGGGATGGCCCAGCAGGCAATGTGTGATCGTGGGCATGCGGCTTCGCTGGCGCAATCGACACGTTACCGCTCGGCGTCGGAGGTGTTAAGGTTTGCCCAAATGCCGAATGACTCAGCGAGCAGCCGAGAAGGATGAGGAAACCAATAGCCGCCCGGGCATGGCTAAGAGTTGCCGACCGCTGTTTCATTAGTACGCTCGTTCCA
>DATKIS010000152.1:0-2203 GCA_035543975.1 Pyrinomonadaceae bacterium | reverse complement strand
TTTGACTTTTGACTACTGATGCAATGCGTCCAAATCTTAAAAAACGCAGTCCGTTCAATAGACTGCGCGGGAAGGGAATTCAACTTACCGGAACGCACTATTCTAGCTTAAAGGTGGTCCGTGGCAATAGGCCCTACTGCGACTCGGCCCCGCCTGAGCAGATCATTTCTGACAACATTAACCGGCGTCACATATAATCTCGCCTTTGGCAAAGCTACTTCCGAAGGGGAACCCTATGTCTCTACGCTTAAAGAACCACATTCAACTGCTCCTTCTTATCTTCGTACTGCTCAGCTCCGGCCCAGCCCGGGCCCAGTCCACCGAGGCGCGTCTCGCAGAATTTCATGAGTATGCGCAGAAGGCGGGGGCGGATTGGAAGGTGCCGGGGTTCTCCGTCGCCATCGTCAAAGACGACAAGGTGGTATTCGCCCGTGGCTACGGCATTCGTGAGCTGGGCAAGCCCGGTGCGGTTAACGAGCATACCCTTTTCGCCATCGCGTCAAATAGCAAGGCGTTCACCTCCGCTGCGCTCGCCATGCTGGTTGACGAAGGCAAGCTCAAGTGGGACGACCCGGTAACCAAATACCTTCCGTCGTTTCAGCTTTACGATCCCTACGTAACCCGTGAGCTCACCATCCGCGACCTGCTCAGTCATCGCAGCGGACTGGCAACCTTCGGCGGCGACCTGCTGTGGTATGAGATGAACTACGGCCGCGACGAGATACTAAATCGCGTCCGGTTTCTGAAGCCTACCTCGTCTTTTCGCAGCCGCTTTGGTTACCAGAACATCATGTTTATGGCCGCCGGCGAGATTGTCGGCAAAGTTTCGGGGACGACCTGGGACTCGTTCATCAGGGAGAGATTCTTCGGCCCATTGGGAATGAAGCGCTCGCTAACCACCCATGCGGAACTGCTGAAGGCCGAGAACGTAGCCACGCCCCACAACGCGGTGGATGGGAACACGCGGGTAATTCGTTATGGCAACGTAGACAACATTGGTGCGGCGGGAGCGATCAAGTCGTCGGCCCAGGACATGGCCCAGTGGATTCGGCTGCAGCTGGCGCGAGGAACCTACGAGGGCAAGAAGCTGTTTGAGTCGAACCGCTCGCGCGAAATGTGGACGCCGCACACTGTGCTGGGCGGAACCAGTGAACAGTCGGAGAGAACTAATCCAACCCGCCACTTCCAGCTCTATGGACTTGGTTGGGGCCTGGCTGACTATCAGGGACGGCTTTTGGTCTCCCACGGAGGCGGCCTCGACGGCATGATTTCCCAAGTGCTCCTGGTGCCGGAAGAACGCCTTGGCATCGTGGTCCTAACCAACAGCGAAACTCCACTCTCGACAATCCTGGCTAACAAAGCGGTCGATCTGTTCCTGGGCGTTGCGCCTCGCGACTGGAGCGCTGAATCTCAGGTCCGGACCAAGGCAAATGAAGAAGCCTCAAAAGCCGCGGCGAAGAAGATCGAGGATGGGCGGGTGCTCAATACCAAGCCTTCGCTGCCGCTCTCCGCCTATGTAGGTACCTACACCGGAGCGCTGTTTGGCGACGCCAAGATAACAGAGGCGAATGGCAAGCTGGTGCTGCAGCTGATGCCTTCGTCACTTTTCATCGGCGACCTGGAGCATTGGAACTTCGACACTTTCCGAGTCAAGTGGCGGGATTCGATTGTCTATCCGTTTCCCAGAGGCTTTGTCACGTTCACGCTATCCCCGCAGGGAAAGCCCAACGAATTGAAGATAGACGTGCCTAATCCCGACTTCGACTTCAAGGAGTTGGAGCTTAGACGCGCGCCGTAAGCACAAGTCAGGCACGATCCACGAAGAGCCGAAGCCTCAAGAAAAGGCGTCGTTCGTGGTGTTTCGTGTGTGGGTGGATCGTTATTGGTGGTTAAGGCAGTGTTATGCGAGCAGTGCACGCTGACGCGCAGCTTCGTAAAGCAATATCCCACCAGCAACCGCCACATTGAGACTTTCCGCCAGCCCCCGCATCGGAATCCGCACGGCTTGATTCGCCAAAGCGATTTCTGCTTCCGAGAGGCCTTCCGATTCCGGACCGAGTATTAGCGCGGAAGGACGCCGCCAATCGACTCCATCATAGCGGTGGGAGGCTTGGGCGTCGGCGCACACCGTCTGTACGCTCCGCCCTTCACACCACCCGAGCGCCTCATCGTATGTTGGCCCAAACCAGATCGGTAGCCGGAA
>DATKIS010000151.1:0-3781 GCA_035543975.1 Pyrinomonadaceae bacterium | reverse complement strand
ACGGGGCGATAGGTCCTATAGCACCAATAGGACCTATTTGAAGTTGACGAAAATGAAACGTTATTTATTGATCATCGGCGCCCTAATCGCCTCCTTCACGATTCTTTTTTTCGTGGTCGAGGCGCTCGGGGTTCCGCTGCTGTCCGACCCCACGCCGTGGTTGAAGCACGGCGGTGTCCTGGCGGCCAGCCTGGGAGTAGGTCTCTTAATCGCCGACGTCGTGCTGCCGGTGCCGTCGAGTCTGGTGATGGTGGCCCATGGTGCGCTCTTCGGGGTGGTAGTTGGGACACTACTCTCATTGCTCGGCAGCTTAGGCGCGGCCTTGTTCGGATTTGCCATTGGCCGGCGCGGTGGAAAAGTCTTAGAACGTTTGGTAACGCCTGCAGAACGTGCCCGGGCTGACTACCTGCTCACCCGATGGGGAACGCTCGCCATTATTGTTACTCGTCCCATTCCTTTGCTGGCGGAAACCGTCGCGATCATAGCCGGCACTTCACGAATGAGTTGGGCCAGCATCGCGTGCGCCTCGCTGGTGGGTTCGCTGCCGCCCGCCTTGCTTTATGCGTTGACCGGGGCGGCAGTTGCCAATTTTCAAAGCACCGCATTGATGTTCGGGGTGGTCCTCGTGGTCGCCGGATTATTCTGGCTGGCGGGCCGTCTGCTCGAGTCGATTCTCATGACCAGAGAAGACCGCTACCAATCATCGGAGCTCGGACCAGATTCCTAGCTACAGTTTCTCAGATTCTCAAGCATCGATTTTGATAAAGGAGACAGCTAATGAGTTACCTGGATGTTCCACGACTTCACTTCGCCGGAAGCTTCATCGCCAAGCCCTCAACCGTAAATAACACTCCTACCAATTTTGACCCGGCCACTCCGTCGTCACAGGCGGGACTGGTGTTAGCGTGGAATCCTTACGGCAACCACGATTGGCAATTCCTCAACTGTGACGTGCAAACGGCGGTGACCAGCGACGGCACGGTATGGAATTCGACTAACCCGGAACCGATTGTCGGCGCCACCGTCAACAGCACTGACAAACCGGTTACCGCGAAACTGGTTGACCTCGATACGGAGCAACAGATGGTTTCGCAAATCTGGGGACTGCAAATCAAAGTAGCAGTGGCAAACTCAACCAGCGATTACTTCGTCGGAACTTTCAGGCCAATCTCTTTTGACGATATTTGGTTCCGCGTGCCGAATGGACAACAGGACTGGATGTTTGGAGCCTATTACCAATCAGTGCTTGACCAGGTAAGTTGGGGTCCCCAAATCACCTCACCCTTCCTGCAGGAACTGCAGCAGGCCAGCCCGGACCACCTTTCGATCAAGTTCATCGTGGACGGTTACCAGGACCTGTACTATCTGAAGAATTTTAATCAGGGCAGAATGGTGGGCTCCATCGGCCCGTATCACAAAGACGAACCGCCAAACTTTTTGCGCGGCCGCCAGCTCCGGCCAATTGGCTTCAAGGCAGCTAACGGATTTAGCGGTACGCCGCTCTACTACGGTTATGCGCAAGTTGATGAAGCGCGGCAGAAAGTCGTAGTCGACCTCGGCAACAGCATCCCTACCCAGGCTGAGGTTAGCACCGACCCACCAACCCAATCGCCTACCGGCCCTCCAGTGGACGTCGGGACTTTGTCCGTGGCGATCATTCCGCAGAATGGCGGCGATCCGGTCATGCTTGGTGACTATGAATACTCCCTGGCCGCATATCTCGCGACGGCCGGCGTGCAGGAATATTCCGTAACTACGGACCAACTCACTACGCTAACCTCGACGCCCCTGGGCGTGGTCCAGACCGCCGCTCCGAAAGGTTCAACTAAACCAGCCCTCGGAACTGTCCTACAGGAAAGTCCGACTGGCGCGTACATCAATGCAATTCAACCGGTCTTCAGGATGAATCCCGGCGAGTGTGCCACCGCCGAGGTGATGGCCCTTCAGTTTGGCAAAGCGGTGGGAGGACAGGAAATCAGCATTAAGTTCCACAACGGACCACTCGAGGGACAAGCAGCGCCCGGGATCCCCGTAGGCACGCCAGCGAGTGCCTTGACCTTTCCCAAGAGCGTTACCACTGGCGCCGACGGTCGAGCATCTTTCGAAATGCAGGCGAGCGATCCAAACAACCCCAGGGTGTTCATTGATGGACAGGTTTATGGCGTGGGCTATTCCTGGGCCGAGGATAATCAACCGGGTTTCCCGTCGGATCCCAACACGTTTCTCAGCGTGCTGGTATTCGACACCTACGCGGAGGACGCTACCTGGCCCAACATCCAACCATTCATGATGCAATACGCGACGCTTTATCCGTTCATGGACACGATCTTTATGCTCAGTGATCCTGAGGTCTACCAGCAGAACATCGCCGCCTTCAAAGGTGTGTTGAGTTCGCCAATCACTGACCCGCGTTACATGCCGGTCACTCGCGACATGTCCCGTGATAAGCGAGCGCTACTTCTCGCCTGGCTTGATGCGGGCGCGCCGTTGTAACGACCATCAAGACGCGCTAAACCGGTCGAAGCTTTTTCGAGAACTTTCGTGTATTTTCGTGGAGCGTTCTTATCAACCGTGACAAGGAAACAAGCGGATTGCTCGAAACAATAGCCGGCGGACTGTCTTTTCCAACCAGCCTGGCCATCGACGATGACGGCGGTCTTTATGTAGCCGAATCCGGCCTGCCGTTTGGCGGTGCGCCGCCCGGTGGCCGCATCTGGCGTTTCGATCCAAGCGGACGACGTACGTTGCTGGTCGAGAATCTGCGTCCGCCAGTCAACGGCTTGACCCTGCACGAAGGACGTCTGTACGTCTCAGAAGGCGGCTCACCGGCACGCATCAGCCACTTCGACCTCCAGGGAAAAAACCAGACGGTGATTCTGGATAACTTGCCGGGACCGGGAAACTACCACACCAACATGGTGGCTTTTGGGCCCGACGGCAAACTCTATTTCAGCCAGGGTGCGATGACCAACACGGGCATCATCGGGCTCGACGCCTATGAACTGGGGTGGTTGCGGCGCTTGCCGCATGGTCACGATCTGCCCGGCTACAACATCGTTCTCACCGGACTAAACGTCGAAACGCGCAACCCGCTCAGCCCCGATGAAGATGCAATGGTCAGTACCGGCGCTTTTGTACCTTTCGGCGAGCACACCATCCCGGGTCAACGAATCACGGCGCAACTGCCGTGCACTGCGTCGGTCATGCGTTGCAACCCGGATGGCAGCGATCTGGAATTGGTGGCGTGGGGCTTAAGAAACGCCTACGGACTCGGCTTCCTTTCCGATGGGAGGCTGCTGGCTGTCGACCAGGGAGCAGACGATCGCGGCAGCCGGCCGGTGGGCAATGCGCCCGACATGCTTTTCGAAGTCAAACGCGGCGCGTGGTATGGCTGGCCCGACTTTATCGGCGACGTCCCAATAACCGACCCCCGCTTTCAACCCGAGCGCGGCCAGAAGCCGGGGTTCCTGTTGGCTAATCACGCCGACTTGCCGGCCCCGGAAACACCGCTCCTGCGATTTCCGTCGCACACCGCGGCGGTCAAGTTTGATGTAGCTCCGGAGAGTTATTCCGAATCTTCCCAAGCTTCCCAAGCCTCTCAGCCCTCCCAATGGAGCGGACAACTGTTCGTCGCTTTGTTTGGTGATGAAGTTCCAATGACGGCCCCCTCCGGACCGAAGGTTGGGCGCTCGGTGGTACGAGTCGATCCTTCGGACTGGAGCATGCATCCATTCGTCCAGGAGGGACTGCTGAGACCGATTGATGTTTGCTTTGGACCGGC
>DATKIS010000150.1:0-2362 GCA_035543975.1 Pyrinomonadaceae bacterium | reverse complement strand
ATCCAGGATCTGGAACTCAACGTCGGCGACCTGATGGGATTCATCATGAGGGACGGCCCCGGGGGCTGATCGACGAACCACGGTGCCGTCGTCGCCCCGCGTATGTCTGCTTGTAGCCCTTAGCCGACGATCCCTGTTTTTGTCGCCCACGTCGGCTTTCAGGTGGAGTGCTGACAAATCGCGGACAGGTCCGCTAGGTCGCCTTCTGACCCAACTGAGACATTTGCCGCGCCAAAACGTATAATGCTGGACATACCACAGAAGGATGGTGAGCATGCGCTTTGGACAGTCCAGTCAGACGGCTCTGGGCGCGGCCGCCTATCGCGCTGTGCATCAGATGATAGAAGGCGGAGCAATCTTCAAAGACCCGTTCGCGTCGAGAATTCTTGACGAGCGGACAGCCGCCTCCTTGAACGAAATGGCGGCCGATGAATCGCTTCGGCCATGGCGTTTGTTCATCGCCGCGCGCAGCCGGTTTTCCGAAGATACGATGGCAAATTGCGTCGCGGACGGCGTGCGCCAGGTCGTGGTGCTGGGTGCGGGTCTTGACACGTTCTCGTTGCGAAATCCGTTTGCCGATCTCGGCGTACGAGTGTTCGAAGTCGATTACGCTGCGACACAAGTGTGGAAGCGCGAGCGGATAAAAGCGGCAGGCCTCATCGAGCCGCAGTCGCTTATCTTTGCGCCCATTGACTTCGAGCGGGAAGGCCTCTTGGAGGGCCTGACGAGAGTGGGGTTTAGACTGGACCAGCCGGCGTTCTTCCAATGGCTTGGCGTTGTGCCGTATCTAACAAAACAGGCGGTCTCGTCCACTCTGACGTTCGTCTCCAAGATACCGCAGGCTGTCATCGTTTTCGATTATGCAGAGCCCTTCCAAAATTACCCGGTTGAACGCCGCGCTAACGTCATGGCAACAGCAGAAAGAGCGGCGGCGCGCGGTGAACCTTGGCTAAGTCTTTTCGACCCTGCCGAGTTGCTCGAACTCCTGCGCGGCACGGGTTTCAAAGCCGTCGAAGATCTCGGTCTCCCCGAAATAGCCGAGCGCCTCTATGGTGACCTGAGACGGGACATCACGATTGGACCCGGTCCCCACATCGTTGGGGCACATCAATAAGGCCGCCCCGCCACAGCCGCTGCTGCAAGTGCATGGGTCCGCTTTTGACCCACAACGGACATACCGCCCGGCCATCCGAAACAGGCCAGTACCGGAACGTTGGTGCTGTCCGTATTTTACCCTCAGTGTCCGAATTTAATTTTCGGAGTGTCCTCATTTGATTTTTGGCCGGAACAGAACAAGGTATTGCAGTTTGATTGCATCGCCGAAGGAGTTTTCATGAAAGAGCATCTGCAAAAGGGCGCGTTGCTTGTGGCGCTTGGAATTGTCGTGATCGTAGGAGGCTTTATTTTCACGGCCGCTGTCCTAGGTTTATGGCTAAATTCGATCGGCAACCTGGCGCCTTAGCTTCGGTGTGGATGGCGCCACGCAAAAAGAAAAGGTGCGCTTAGTCGCCGCGCTGGCTGTCGTAGGGCGCAAATGCATAGACCGCGCAAATCCAAGACTAAGAAAAGCAAAACTCAAACAAAAAAACCGCATGACGCAAAGAGGCTGCCTCAGTTGGCGGCCTCTTTCATTTACAGATGCGACCACTCTATGTCTCCTGTTGGCACTTTTCGGACCTCACGCACCTGATCGGCGATGTCCGCTGATCGGGGAGCGGAAGTTTGCGGCGCGCTGTCAAAGTGACGCGATTGACCCACACTCAGTTGAGGCGAAAGTGGGTGGTGGCTCAGTTTGAATTTCTTGGGAGGTAGTTTTGCTGGAAATGCTCAACGGCACCATCAATATGAACCCAGTCATGTTTCGTTTGCTCTTCAACTGACCTGACGGGGGCCGGGTATCTTGGATTTGCCATCGCGCCGACTGCAACGCCGATCAGCGCGGGCAGGCTGCTGACTTTCCAGTAGACGGTTGAGCCGCACTGTGGACAAAAATAGTTATGGATTTTCCCGCCGCTTGCGGCGGCGTGCGTGAACTCTTTTGAGGTTCCTGAGATGGTGACAACATCGGCGGGGTAATAAGCGCCTACACCGAACGGCGCGCCGGTTCGGCGTTGGCAGTCGATGCAGTGACAAGCAACGATTATCTTGGATGGTTCTTCTGGAAGCGAGAGCGTGACAGCACCGCAACTGCATCGAGCGCCAGCCATCGAAAAATGCTCCAGTTGTTTCTGGGCAAGCAAAGCTTACCGCGAAGCATTTCGGCATACCAAATTCAAAACTGAAGCACTACCCGAAAGTGCGGGATGTCGCCTGTTGGCACCGAACGGACAACCGGGCCGGTCTGTTGATGTCCGTTGACTGA
>DATKIS010000149.1:0-4181 GCA_035543975.1 Pyrinomonadaceae bacterium | reverse complement strand
TTCCGTATCGACCGCGAGGAAGATGTCCGGCCCGCCGACGTAATAGCACGACATTCCGGTTTCGCCTCGTTCGAGCACAAGGTCGTAGACGCGTTCGTCGCTCTCCGAAGCCGCCTCGAATTTCTCCAACGCGACCCTTTTCGGCCCGTACGTCCCGGGTTGCCCAGCGCATTTAAAGTCACCCACAAGTTGAACAGGAACCACGCCGCCGCCGCGCTGCTATCCCCGCCCATCGCAATCGCCTGGCTGATGTTCGCGGTGAACTGACCGTCCGCGATGCGTTCGCAAAGCTCGGTGTTGGCCCGGGCGAGTTGGCCCGACGATTTCAACGCGTTGAGTGCGTCCGCCGTCGGACGATAGCCGTTGCTGTAGACCGCGTAATAACTCGCGGCCAGGGCCGGCAAAAGGGACTTCGGTCGCGAGCTTGCCGGTGTCCAAATCTCCTCCGACAGTTTGCCTGACGGCATCTGTCAGGGCCGCGACACCGTAGTTGCTCCAATACTCGTTGTTCAACTGAACCTGGCCCCGTTCGCCGCCTTTAACGGTCAGCACGACCGCGGCCAGATTTGACGCGGCGGCGAACAGGGAACCGACGGTTCGCTGGCGAACCATCGCATTCAGTAGAGAGGCAAGGCGAGGTGTCATATCTTCTCAGCTCACAAGCCCAAGCCGCTCCCCCGATCTGAAGCACGGGAGTCCTCGGGCTGCTGGATCTGCGCTCCCGGGACTCCTGGTCTCAGCCAGGGCATGCAAGTCCTTGCGATTGAGTAGCGAGGAGCGACTAGTTTGGAGCGCAGTCTATTTCTCGCGGCAGTGGGCGTCAACGACCGGGCGTGAGAGACCGCGTGTGCTTCCCGAAAGTGCGGTGTGCAATTGAAGAGCTACCAGGTGCCGCATTTCAGCGAATAAATGCTTTTTAGGCTTTGGTAGAACATTCCGTATGGATGCGTTGACCGTGATGGTGATTGAACCAGTCGCGGGGACTGCGCCATTCCACCGGATAAAGTCTGGTCTGCCGGTGTGTGTGATTTTCCTGAAGTTTCTATCATCTTCCGTGAATGGAATCTCGCCCATCTGGCGTGTTTTCCCCAGGGGAGTGATACAACAGTGACCCAAACGGAAACTGTAAAGCCGTGACCGTGTCCGCAAACTATTGAATGATGTTATTGGAGGCGGCGATCGGAATCGAACCGATGAATAAAGGTTTTGCAGACCTCTGCCTTACCACTTGGCTACGCCGCCCTGGAAAGGATGAAGGATGAGGGATGAGGGATGAAACAGCAGCGATGAAAGCGAAGCTTCATCCTTCATCCTTCATCCCTCATCCTTCAAAGAACTGGAGCGGGAGACGAGATTTGAACTCGCGACCCTCGCCTTGGCAAGGCGATGCTCTACCACTGAGCTACTCCCGCTTTTAGAGCAGGAGTGATTCTAATGATTAGATGATTGTTGTCAAGCGAGGTGCTTTCTAAGCACTCATGCAGATTCGGCTACGCGACCCATTCCTTTGCGGATCTTGGCGAAGCTTGGCGCCACTTTTGCGGTAAGAAACGGGATCGCCGCAAAAGATCGCCCGGCATCGCCAAGGGTCGCAGAGCGAAACTGCATCAGTGCCGCTTTCGAAGTGTGTTCAATTACAGTCTTGTTGAGCTTAGTTTGCGCAAATTGCCAATACCAGAAGGGGCAGGCCCACGATGACATAGAAAACGCGATGGGGGGGCATTCGCTGCTGGGCCGGGGCCGAACATCTTTTGCCATGCAGCAGTCATGCGGCCGAGCGGCTTATTGAGAAGCAAGATTGCTACCGCAAAACACCAAGGGCTATTCGAATGGTTGGACTGGTCATTCCCAAAAATAATTGTTCTATCTCTTTTCTACTTTCTCAGAGGGCCACTCATCTTTGAAACGCGATCCAGCACCGCCAGTCGAACGAGTTCACTAAACCGAATGATTCTCAATCAAGGGAACCAGGGCTGTTCTGATGCGGCTATCGTGAAAATGGATCGTGTACTCGCCATTGCCTTTGGTCAGTTTCCCGACGTTGAGCCGAAAGGGAATTGCATTTTCACGTAAAAGTTGATCAAGAACCTGCTGAGCTTCTACTTCCAAAAGAAGAGGCTCTCGGGCCGTTTGCACCTTAGGCTTGACTGACAACATGGGGGTTCCTTTCTGAGGCGAGGATCGCATCATACGCCTGGGAGAAAGGGAATCAAAACTCCGAGGGACTCCAGGATTGGTTGGTGTGGCTTTGTGTGATTTGGTGGATCTTGCGCTTAGGAACCGAACTCAGCCGATCTACCAAATTACTCGACGGAACACGAATAAGACCTGGATTTCTCCGGGTAGCTTTTCGTTTACGAGTTTCATTCGCTGGCGAAGTTGTAGTGAAGCAAGCCGGACACCTTAATTGGTTTGCCTGATAGTTTCGTAGGCGAAAACTTGGCCTCACGAGCAGCTGCTTCGGCGGCTGCTCTTAACAGAGGATGACCCGAGATGGCGCGAGCGGAAATGACGTCGCCCTCTTCGTCAACTGTCACGTGAACGACCACTTTACCCGACGCTCGAACCGCTTTGGCGGCTGGTGGATAAACCGGCTGCGGCAAGCTGATCGCCTTGGCGTTGAGGATTCCGCTGCTTGTTGTTTTACCGGGAGACGAGTTGGCAGGGTTATCGGTGGGGTTGGTGTTCGTGTTGGCGTCGTCAGGTCCACCATCGTTCGTGAGGCTGTCACCGAGCAGAATAGTATCCCCGCCAGACAGGCGTACGCTGCCGGTTCGAACTTTCCAAACGCGGTTTCTCCGTACTAGTTCAACTGCGTATTGACCTGTTCCCTTTGAGCCCTGGACGGACATCGTGAAGGCTGCATTGCCGGTTCCGTCAGCGTTCTGGCTGAATGCGCCGAGGGGAAAGCCGGTGTCAACAATGTCACCCAGTTTGTCTTTTACTTCCGGATTCTCCTTTAACGTAGCCACCGCGGTTGTATACGCTTCGGACGTCTTCAGCGCGTTCTCCGCATAACGGTAGCCGTAGTAGATCGCGGCGGCGGCCCCCAGGGCCAGGAGCACCAGGATCACGCCCGCAATCAGGATAATTTTGCCGCAGGAGGATTTCCGAGGAGGCGGCCCCATTTGCCCGCCCATGATGGGCGACTGCGGCGGCGTGTAGGCTGAACCCATAGTGGGTGGCTGATACTGAGCTGGAGCTTGGGCCCCACACTTGGGGCAGAACTTCTGGAACGACTCAAGCAAATTGCCGCAGTTATTGCAAAGCATCGGTACCTCCGGGGCATCCGTTTAGTGAGCGGGAGCGCGGCAAGGATAATCGCGCAGGGGGAAAAGGGTAAAGGGAAAAGGGGAAGGCGGAACGGGGAACCGGGGGAAAAGGGGAAAAGGGTAAGGGGGAAGGCAGGAGGCAGGAGGCAGAAGGCAGGAGGCAGAAAGCAGGAGCAGGAGGCAGAAGGTAGCCTACCTCACCGTTGTTCCTCATTACTCGTTCCCTTTTCCCCTTTCCCCATTCCCCTTTACCCCTTCCCCTTTTTGCCGGCCCCGGTTTGCGCGCGAGCCAGCGCCGCGGGTAGTTGACTTCCGTCCATAATCTCGCATAAGTTCCGTCTTCTTCCACCGGCACGTCCCTGGTTCAACCCTGCATACTATTCAAAAGGAGTCGCGCGATGACTAAGTCTCGGTCAAGCCTAACCACTCTCACCGCTCTGTTTCTATTGCTGTTGCTTTCGAGTATTGCCATCGCGCAACAGGGTTACAAGAAGCCGCCGAAAGAGGTACTCGACATTTTGTCCGCGCCCGTGACGCCGGCGGCATCGATTAGTCCGGCGCGCGATGCCATGCTGCTCACGACCGGACTCCGTTATCCGCCGATTGCCGACCTGGCCCAGCCGATGCTTCGGCTCGCCGGACTCCGCATCAATCCGGCCACCAATGGGCCGCACCGGTTTCAGTATTCGGTGGCACTCAGTCTTAAACGAATCAGCGACGGCACCGAGGTCAAAATTCCGCTGCCGCCGGGCGCGAAGATCAGTTCAGTGCAATGGAGTCCAGACGGCAAACACTTCGCCTTTCTGAACACCACGGCCAACGGAACTGAAATCTGGTTGGGAGAGACCTCCAGCGGGAAGGTCCGACTTTTGAAAGGCGTCGCGGTTAACAACGCGTATGGCGATCCGT
>DATKIS010000148.1:0-7327 GCA_035543975.1 Pyrinomonadaceae bacterium | reverse complement strand
CGCTCGAGACAGTCAGCAGCAGCGCCAGAGCTAATAGTATTCGTTTATGCACAAGTCTCTCCTTGGTAATCCGCCCAAAGGACGGGAACTTATTGGTTGTACCGCCTTGGTAGGGGCGGACGGTAAGCAGCCTACGAGTCCAAACTGATACTTCCCTCAAAATGTAGCTGGCTGTTGAAAGGCGCCTCGTCCGGCGCCATCGGCACGCGTTCATAGACGCCATCCGCATTGAGGATGCGCGCCTTGACGTTATCCTTCATGTACGCAGCCAGGACTACGTCTTTCAAATGTCGCTTCAAATTCACATCCAGAATCGGGGTTACAACTTCAACCCGCCGATCCAGGTTACGAGTCATCCAGTCGGCCGAGCCGATGTAAACATCTTCGTCTCCGCCGTTGGCAAAGTAGAAGATCCGGCTATGCTCGAGAAACTGGCCCACGATACTCCTCACCCTGATCGTCTCAGAAAGGCCGGGCACGCCGGGACGAACCATGCATGAGCCGCGAACTATCAAATCGATCTGCACCCCGGCCTGTGACGCACGATAAAGCGCGTCGATAATTTCCAGGTCAGTGAGGCGATTCACTTTGGCAGCGATGTGCGCGGGGCGGCCCGCCCGTGCGTGATCTATCTCGCGCTCTATCAAAGCCATCATGCGCTCGCGCAGGTTTACCGGAGCAATCATCAGGTGCGTGTATTCTCGCGGCCTGGAAAACCCGGTAATGAAATTAAACAGGTCGGTAGCGTCGTCGCCTATCTCGGGGTTTGCGGTCAGGAGTCCGAGATCCGTGTAAACCTTCGAAGTGGTTGGATTGTAATTTCCGGTCGCCACATGAACATATGTTTGTAGCCCATGTTTCTCGCGCCGGATTACCAGGGCCACCTTGCTATGGGTCTTCAACTTCACCAGACCGTAGACTACGTGAACTCCGGCTTCCACCAACCGGCCCGCCCAACCGATGTTGTTCTCCTCGTCAAAACGCGCCTTTATTTCGACTACCGCCGTGACTTGTTTCCCGAGTTCACTGGCCCTGATTAAGGCCTGCGGGATCGGCGAGTCTTTCCCGGTGCGATAGAGACATATCTTAATTGCCAGCACTTTGGGATCGTTAGCCGCTGCCTCGATAAAATCAGTCACCGTCGTGTACGACGTGTACGGGTGATGCAGCAAAACATCCTGAGCCTTGATGGCGTCAAACAAGAGCCGCTTCTCAGCCAGAGGTGCGGGGACGGTGGCCCGCATCGGCTTATCGTGCAATTCCGGCCGGTCCAAAGAATAGAGTTCCATCAAGTCGCCAACCCCGAGCGTTCCGCCCAAAACATAGACGTCGTCCGGCTCGAGCTTCAGCGACTTAGTCAAGTACTTGACCATCTGGCGTGGCATCGTGGAGGAAACTTCGAGACGCACCGGCAATCCAAAGCGGCGCTCGCGCAGTGATTCTTTAATTAGACCCAGGAGGTCGGCCGCCTTGTCGTCTCTAATCTCCACGTCCGCGTCCCGGGTCACGCGAAACATGTAGCTATCGCTCAGACGCATGTTGGGAAAGAGCGAATGCAAATTCGCGTCGATGAGCTCTTCCAGCAGAATAAACCGGCCACCACTTTCACCGACCTTGATTAGCCGGGGAACTACCGGCGGCACTTTGATCCTGACGAACCTCGGGGCACTTCCGAGGGTCACAGGCTCTCGCGGATCGGTCTTAGTCTCAACCGTCAGGCCGATATTCAGGCTCATATTCGCGATGTGGGGAAATGGATGGGCCGGGTCAACCGCGAGCGGTGTCAGCACGCCGAAGATATTCTTCATGAAGTACTGACCCAGAATTCTCTGCTCGAGCCCGGAGAGCGAGTCGTATTTCACGATCTCGATTCCCTGTCTTTTGAGTTCCGGCAGGACGTTATCCCGCAGACACCGCACCTGCTCTTCAACCATGGGCAGGACACGCTCCCTAATCACTTTCAGTTGTTCGAGAGGGCTGAGTTCGCCCGGCATCGGTCCGATGTCTTTGATTTCCAACATTTCCTTCAGGCCGGAAACGCGGACCATAAAGAACTCGTCAAGGTTGCTGTTGAAAACCGCGAGAAACTTGAGTCGCTCGAGCACCGGCAACGATTCATCGCTGGCTTCTTCCAGGACGCGCTTAAAAAACTCAAGCTGGCTCAGGTCTCGGTTGAAGACTGACCACGCGAGAACAAGTGGGTCCTCGATCCGATCTGGAGCAGTACCTTTGTTTTGAGCGGTTGGTTCAATTTGGTTTTCAGGGTTAGTCATCGAAGTTTTGTGTAGGAGCCTTTATGTGTAGGAGCCCTTAAACGACACGCTGGCTATTGGGAAGATGGCGGCCGGCGCGCGTATTTCCGCTGATGTCGCTGCTAAAAACCTTCATCTATTAACGCGAAAATCCGTACTTAATTCTATCATCCGGGATTCCCCTTTCGGGTAATCGGCGCCGGTTCAAGACGGATCGTAAACCTGGCGAGCAGGTACGGATTTTAGCTCTTCTGTTTCTAAAATGTACGCGGTCAGGTTATGACCATAGACACAGCCGGTGTCCAAGCCAAGCGCCTTTTTGCCGCGCCGGGGTTCGGCCGCAGGCCAATGACCGAACAGCACAATTTTCTCCCCGTCATAGTCGTCATACCAGGCCGGTCCCTTACGGCTTTCCCGGTCCTCGCCCAGCGAGCGCAATTCGGTCATGTCCTCGGTCGACTGGGAATGAAGCGCGACACCGGGACGCAGGCCGGCATGAACGACCAGATGAGTTCCCAGGTCAATCGAGAAAGGCAGCGAGTTGAGATAAGCAACGTAATGTTCCTTATCTTTCTTAAACTCCTTGTGGGTCGGCTTCTGCGAGGCTTTCAGCTTGAACTTTTCACCGTTCCAGCGGCGGCGCATCGCTAAATCATGGTTGCCGATAACCGCCAGGAAGTTTGGTTCACTCATAAACCGATCGAGCACTTCGTGGTTCTTTGGTCCTTTGGTAATCAGGTCCCCAACCGAGATCAGCCGATCGCTGTCCGAAAACTTGACCTCGTCAAGCAAATCAACCAGTTCGTCGTAACAGCCGTGAATGTCACCAACTACAATTGTGCGCGATCCCATTCTTATTAACTTTCTCGATCCGTTTTATGTTGTATGGGGGGCGGACAACATTAGGCCGGATGCTTCTGGTCAGTCAAGTTAGGGCTTTGGATTGAAGTATAGGTCGAGAGGACCTCTTGGACCCGTAGCGGATCTTTCCTACTTCAGCTGACAGATATCCAGCACCTTCATATCGGTATAGTCGAGGTTTTCGCCGCCCATCGACCAGATGAAACAATAGTTGCTTGTTCCCGAACCCATATGGATTGACCACGGTGGCGAGACGACCGCTTCGTCGTTTGCCATCACAATATGACGCATGTCGTCGGGCTGCCCCATAAAATGCATCAGGCGCTGATCTTTGAGGTCGAAGTAGAAATAAACCTCAGACCGGCGATCGTGTAGATGAGGCGGGCAGGTATTCCAAACACTGCCCGGCTTCAGAATCGTCAGGCCCATTAACAACTGCGACGACTTACAAGTCTCCGGCACGATGTACTTGTAAATCGTCCGGTCATTAGACGTCTCGAGCGAGCCGAGATTGAGCGGCACTGCCTTCTCGATCGATACCTGAACCACCTCGAAGCGTGCATGGGCGGGCGTGGAAACCAGATAAAACCTCGTCGGATTGCCGGCTTCGGCTGACTCAAATTCAACTTCCGTGCTGCCCATCGGAATATACAGGCCATCTTTCGGCTGCAATTCATAGCGCTGGCCATCAACAGTCACCGAGCCTGAGGACGCACCCACGTTAACCACTCCCAACTCGCGGCGTTCAAGAAAGGGCTTATCCTTTGATGAAGCTGGTTCCTCTTGCACCGGCAAGGAAAGACTCTTGTTCACCGGCGCCACCCCGCCTACAACCAGCCGTTCATAATGCGTATAGTTAAGCCGAATTTCATCAGCGGCGAATAGATCGCCCATCAGGTAAAGGTCGCGTAGTTCCTGGTTGCTTGCCCCTTTTATCGACCCAGGGTGCGTGGCATAGTAGGTTTTGCGAAACATGGATGGTTCTCCGATCAAAGATTCTTCTGTGCCGTGATTGCAGGATAACATGACTAAAATTGTGATGGTCCTACAATCGCAGAAAAGTAAAAGGAGACATTGAGTGATCCTGATTACTGGTGGCGCGGGATACATCGGTGGCGTTACCGCTGAACTGCTGCGAGCGCGCGGCGAGGACACCGTCATCCTCGACAATCTGGACCGCGGTCATCGCGACACGGTTCCGAGCGATGTCCCTTTCTACGAAGGCAACATCGGCGACCGCGCGCTGGTATCGCGAATAGCCCGCGAACACGATATCGAAGCCTGCATTCATTTCGCGGCCCTCGCCTATGTAGGTGAGTCAGTCGACGATCCGGCGCGATACTTCAACAACAACGTCGAGCAAGGAATCGCTTTGTTGGACGAACTACTGAAAGCAGGCGTGAGGCGTTTAGTGTTTTCATCTACTTGCGCTACCTATGGCGAGCCCCAGCAGGTTCCCATCTCCGAAGACCACCCGCAGAACCCAACCAATCCCTACGGCTGGACCAAGCTAATGATGGAACGCGTCATGGACAGTTACGACCCTGCCTACGGTTTGCGTTTCGTCGCTTTGCGCTACTTCAATGCGGCCGGCGCTACTCGCGAGCGTGGGGAGCAACATGTGCCGGAGACCCACCTGCTGCCAAACGTGTTGCGAGCAGCACAGGGCGAGATTCCGCATGTCTCTGTCTTTGGTAACGACTATCCGACACCCGATGGCACGCCGATCAGGGACTATATCCACGTGGCCGATTTGGGCGCCGCCCACATCCTGGCGTTGGAACACCTGCGCCAGGGCGGCGAATCCCAGCGAATCAACCTGGGTAATGGACAGGGTTATTCGGTCATGGAAGTGATCGAAACCGCCCGCCGGATCACGCAGCAACCTATTGCCGTGCAGATCGAGCCGCGCCGCCCCGGCGATCCCTCAAGGCTCGTCGCCAATGCGACAAAGGCCCGTGAAGTCCTGGGCTGGAAACCTGCCTATCCCGATCTGGATTCAATTATTCGTTCGGATTGGGAATGGCGGTCGATGAGGGATCAACCCCCAAACGCATAGAACTGCGTGGCCTTGACTAAAATTATCGGTTGGGTTTCGACTGCATCAGCCCGACGGGCTGCCAGATAGTAGCCGGTGGTCCGCAGACCACCGGAACACGGCGCGAAGGCTTTCGCATCCTGGAGGGATGCCAGGAGTAGTTGCTCAGGCACGTCCTTTTCACGCTGCCGGCTCAAGTAACTATCGTTGGTTCGTCCCGCCCGGTTCTCTCGCGCAACTCGAGCAACTCTCTCGCCTCCTGCGCCAACGGCGCGAGCACCTCCTCGATGTCTGCTTTCCCACCGTCTTTCAAATAGCGCTCGACGTAAATTCGCAGTGTCGCTCCTTCGGTGCCTGTACCTGAAAGACGGCAAACGATTCGCGATCCGTCTGCCAGGAGAATCCGAATGCCTTGCTTCGCGCTGACGCTGCCGTCAACCGGATCGGTGTAACTGAAGTCATCGGCCACGGCGATGCTGCTGCCGGCCACTGGAACGCCAGTCAGGGTTGGCAGCTTAGCTCGCAGCGCACCGATCATTTCGGTTGCCGGTCCCACCTCAAGACCTTCGTAGTCGTGCCGTTGATAATAACTACGACCGAAACGCGCCCAGTGGTCCTGAACCACAGATTCAACCGACACCCGCGTCTTTGCCAGAATCGAAAGCCAACACAAAACCGCCCAGAGCCCATCCTTCTCGCGTACGTGGTTTGATCCAGTGCCAAAGCTCTCTTCCCCGCAGATCGTGCACCTGCCGGCATCCATCAGGTTGCCGAAGAACTTCCAACCGGTCGGCGTCTCGTAACACGGAACGCCAAGCGCAGCTGCGACGCGGTCAACTGCGGTGCTGGTTGGCATCGAGCGTGCGGCGCCCGCCAGTCCAGCTCCATAACCGGGGATGGCGCTCTGTGCGTGCTCGGTAATGATGGCCAGTGAGTCGCCGGGCGTGACAAAGAATTTCCGACCCAGGATCAAGTTGCGATCGCCGTCCCCGTCACAGGCCGCGCCCAGGTCAGGCGCATCCGCAGCGTTCATGTGAGCTACCAGCTCAGCTGCGTGAACAAGATTCGGATCCGGATGGTGGCCCCCAAAATCCGGGAGTGGTGTACCGTTGATGACGGAGCCGGCAGACGCGCCCAGCCGCTGTTCGAGAATGTGTTGCGCGTAAGGTCCGGTCACTGCGTTCATGGCATCAAACTGAACCCGAAAGCTGCTTTGGAAAAGAGCGCGTAGCGACGCAAAGTCAAACAACTCTTCGAGCACGGCTGTGTAGTCGAGGAGCGGATCGATGATCACGATTTCCGTGTCGCCCAGGCGGGCGGTGCCGTCTTTATCAAGCTCCAGGTCCGGATGCTCAATCGTGGAGTATTCCTTAATCGAGAGCGTGTGCTGATAGATGCGCTCGGTGATTCCTTCAGGGGCCGGACCACCATTGCGAACGTTGTACTTAATGCCGAAGTCGGCATCGATGCCACCCGGATTGTGACTCGCTGAAAGCACTAGTCCGCCGAGGGCTGCCCGCCTGCGGATGACCGCGGAAACAGCTGGAGTAGAGAGTATCGATTCGCGTCCCACTAACACGCGCCCGAAACCGTTGGCCGCCGCCATGCGCAGGATTTTCTGCGTGGCTTCGCGGTTGTAGAAACGGCCATCGCCTCCGACGACCAAAGTCTCTCGGCCGAATCCCTCGGGGACGTCTTCCCGAACCGTATTGAAAACTGACTGGACGAAGTTTTCCAGATAGTTGGGCTGCATGAAGGTCCGCGTCTTCTTGCGGAGTCCTGAGGTGCCCGGTCGTTGGTCAGTGAACGGAGTAGTGTTAACAGTTTTCATATTCATGGCCTGCTGCAATCAGACGGGTTTCTCGAATCGAAAAGGACAGCCTTGCACAAAAAATCTCTCGCTAAACCAATCTAGCCCGCGGAGCGGGCGATAGCATAAAGCCTGGGGTGAAGCGAAGCGGAACCCCAGGAACCCGGACCAAAGAGCATGGGCAGCCCGCGGAGCGGGCGACAGCTCAGAACTCAAGCTAATACTGTCGCCCGCTCCCGCGGGCTAACTAATCATCCTGGGCCATCGACCTGGGGTTCCGCTTCGCATCACCCCAGGCTTTACGCTCTCGCCCGCTATCGCGGGCTTTATGTTCCGTTGAGCTCTTACTACGTCCTCAATAACGCA
>DATKIS010000147.1:0-2710 GCA_035543975.1 Pyrinomonadaceae bacterium | reverse complement strand
TCCTCGCTGGTGGCGGCGTGGCTGCCGGCGCGTGCTGCTTCCCGACTCAGTCCGATTCAAGCGTTACACAACATTGAGGTGCAACGAAGTGAGGGCGTGCTGGGCTGGTCGCGCTTCGTTCTGGGGCTCTTGTTCATCGTAGTCGGGCTGGCGTTGACATTCTTTTCCCCACCCGCCGTCGGCTTGCTGGTACATTTCGGTTTTTCTCTGATGGTGCAGTTTGGCATGATCCTGCTGTTGCCGAAACTGGTTGTTTGGGGTGCGCGGGTCCTGCGTCCGGTGATGGGCCAACTGTTCGGCGCGGAGGGACTCATGGCTGTCGACGCAGCCGTCAGAATGCCCAGACGCACTTCGGCAACGGTCGGCTCATTGATGCTGGGGCTGGCCTTCGTCTTTTCCGTTGGCGCTTTCATTCATAGTCACAAGGCTGCCCTGAACCGCATGGTCGATCGATGCATCAATGCCGATTTGATGGTCGCCACGTCAGACCAGCTACGGTCACGCACTTATCATTTCAATGAAGAGCAGGAAAAGCGCCTTAGCTCGCTCCCCGGCGTAAAAGACATCGATGGGTTGCGGCTGACGCCGGTGAATTACGGAAGTGACGAGGTAATGGTGATCGGCCGAGACATGAATTTCTGGTTTGCGAATTCGCCGGAACTGCTGGAGGCAGGCGATACGCAGACGGCGCGTGAAAAATCCATGCGCTCCGAGGGCTTCATAATCTCGCAAAATCAATCCTTCCGAAGTGGTCTCGGTATCGGTGATCAACTCCGCCTGGAAACGCCTAACGGCCCCCTAACGAGACCGGTGGTAGGCATCGTCGAGTTTTACTACGTGGAAAAGGGGTCGGTCTTCATGGACCGGAAACTCTACAAGGAGTATTGGAAAGACAGTTCGGTAGACCTGATTCTGCTCAATCTTCAACCTGGGGTTGATCGCATGGCGTTCAAGGGCGAAATCAACAAGGCGATGGCCGGCGAACAGAGGGCGTTTATCTACACCAGCGAAGAATACAAAGAGTGGAGTGCCCGTTTGACCGACCAATTCTTCATGCTCACCTACATGGAAATGTTGATTGCCATCTTCGTGGCTACCATGGGCTTGATCAATATGCTGGTGGTTTCGGTTTCAGACCGGCAACGCGAACTGGGAATTTTGCGGGCACTCGGCGGTTTGCGCAGTCAGGTGCGCAAGATTGTACTGCTGGAGGCGGCCACCATCTCGCTGGTGGGTTTCGGCACCGGCGTGATTGCGGGTCTCTTCAATGCCTATTTTTTGGTACGGACCGCCGCCAGAATCATCGCGGGATTCAGCCTTCGCTTTCAGTTTCCCCTGAGCATCGTGCTGGTCACGCTGCCGATTGTACTCATCGTAGCGCTACTCGCCGCCTGGTGGACGGCCCAGCGCGCGATGCGCCTCCGCGTGGTCGAAGCGATTGGATATGAGTAGGCAATAACAAGGTAATCCATCACCGCCTGCTGATTCTTACCGCGCTAGCGGGCGGGAGCGTAAAGCCTGGGGTGGACCGCAGCCGAACCCAGGATCGTGGAAGCAAGAAACTTCAGCCCGCGGAGTGGGCGAGCGCCCCGGAGGATCCCGGAAGCACTGTCGCCCAATCCGCGGGCTTCCATCATTGTGGGAGGGAGTACAGGTTCTGAATTGGTCGACCCACAGGATGTCACAGGAAACTTGAACTGTTTTTGAGCTCCAACATGCAAATACGGACAGACATTCGACCGGGTGATATCGGGCACGTGATCCAACTGCACGGCGCCTTGTATGCGCAGGAATACAACCTCGATCTGACCTTCGAAGGGTACGTCGCCGGCGGAATGGGTGAGTTTGCCAAGACGTTTGACGAGCGTAAGGATTGTCTGTGGCTGGCGGAGGAGGCCGAGCGAATTGTCGGCTCGATTGCAATCGCAGGTCAGACAAGTCAAGTGGCCCAGCTACGTTGGTTCCTCGTCGCTCCAGAAGCTCGCGGATCCGGATTAGGAAGCCAGCTTTTGCAGGCGGCTTTGGAATTTTGTCGGGCCCGCAAGTTTGAATCCGTCTTTCTCTGGACGTTAAGTGAGTTAACAGGGGCAGCTCGTCTTTACCGGGGGGCGGGTTTTCAGCTCACGGAACAAAAGACTCTTGAAATCTGGGGTGCCACACGCACTGAAGACCGCTACGACCTCGCGCTATAAGTTGCCTTCGCCTCACTATCTGAGCCCCCTAAAATACCTTTTGGGATGACGGAAGAATCCTGGTGCGAGGATCGTCTAATACCTGAACGCGGACTAATTGTTGCTTCAGGCTGCCTAGTCTCCTTCATTTGCGGTTGAGCCGGTAAAAAGGAGTTGACATGTCCCAGTACCTAACTAAACACCAGCTCGGCTTCGGCCTGGTCTTGCTCGTTCTCGTCATTGCTGTCGGAACTACACTCTCAAGCCTTTCATCCGCAAACTCCCTCGGGGCAAAACCGGAATTGCGGGTCCATGAATGGGGCACCTTCACCTCGGTGGCGGGCCAGGATGGTCGGGGTCTTATCTGGCGCCCGCTCACCGTCGAGAGCGACTTACCATCCTTCGTCTACAGCGTCGATAAAGGTGAAACCTGGAGAGGATTGCGCTACCCGTCGAAGAGTGGACTGGCGGTCCGGGTTCGAATGGAAACCCCGGTTCTCTATTTCTATGCCGCGGAGGAGATGACTGTCGCAGTCAAG
>DATKIS010000146.1:0-2519 GCA_035543975.1 Pyrinomonadaceae bacterium | reverse complement strand
ATAGTGTCGGCGGCTGACGTTGGGGTCTGGGTAGCCGACACCCACGTTGAGCCGTCAGTGGACATTTCCCATGTCGCATTTGAATTCCAATTGCCCGACGTTGCGCTTCGGAATTTGAGGAGTGTGCCCTGAACCGAAAAGTCATCGATTCGGAAATTCCCAGAACCGCCATTTCCCGTAAAAAACCAGCGGAACCGGAGACTAGACGCTCCCTCTGAACCAGCTGGAAGCGAAATTCGGGCACCGCCGTTAGCTAGCGCCCAACTGCTGTCTCGAGCCGTATCGGTGTAACTTGTCGTGTTCCAGTTCGTACCATCAGTGCTCCATTGAAAAGTAATCAAAGGCGTGAACGTCGCGGTATATCTCTGACCCCAGAGCACAGTAATCGCTGTATAACCATTCGTCGAAAGCGCATTGCTATATGTAAGGGTTTTTGTCGCCGTTGTGCCATTTGTAGCTGTAGCATTCGAACCACCAGACGCTCCCGTATAAGTAGTAGACACTGAGGAGGCAATTACGGACCAGTCGGATGCGCTAGTGGTCCAGCCTGTTGGAAAGGTACTCCCTGTGCCAAAGTTTTCGCTATATAAGCTTGTCGGAGCAGCCACCACAATGGTCACAAATAGCGCCAGCACCGCCAAAACAACCATCGCCAAAATTAGGTAAAGTCGTTTCACAATTACTTCAACCGAGTCGTCGAACGATGTTTCAAGGACACCAGAAAAACATCGGAATCACTCGCCGGCGCTCACGCGCAGACATTACTTCCATTACAAACCAAACCCATGTTGGGGCAACACTCAGCGGTCGTAGTGCAACCTCCCCCCGCCTGCACGCATGACAATGCCTGCGCGGGCGTGGGCGCGGTGATTGAAATCACCACCGGGAGCGCAATGGCCACCCCCAGGCCAATCCGCCTCACCGCTTCGCGTCGCGACATACCCAGGGTCACTCGCGGCCACTCATCGTTTTTCTGTTTCTGATTGGAGCGGTTCGAATCATCGCTCGCCAGCGTACTCCTGGCCTCGTCGAGCAGATGCGTCCGCCGCAAGTCAGTCAGCGCCAGCCAGACCACCCGTTCGTCCACAGTTGCCCCAACTTCTTTGGTAAGTGATGCGGCTATTTCTTTGACGGGAGTGTGACCGTCGCAGAGTTTGAATATGGCCGCGGCTGATCCGTTGAGGCAATGGGCCTGGTTACGCTCGCGGTCGTAGACCAACAGTTCGCCGTCAACCTCTTTGCGAATGAGGCCGTCACGGCGCGCTAATGGCAGAAACCCCCTGAACTCTTTCATTGGACTCCTGAATTGATTGACGCTCTTCGACCTTGCAAGGGTGGCTCTTCCGAGGGAAGAAGAGACGATCCGGTTCCAAACTCTCGTACAACCAAGGGCGAGGGTTGCACGGGTGAATTGCTGGGCTCGAGTTTGAACGTTGCAGTCGTTGCGGACGCTGCAAACTAGTGTTTTGAACGAGCGTGAAACTACCATTCTTCAATTCAAAGATCAATGTTTTACAACGCATGTTTTGCAGCGCAGGCGGAGTGCGGCGGCTTGTTTTGGAGTGCGGCGGCTTGACGCCGCTTTCTTAACCGGCGGCTTGACGCCGGTTACCTGTCAGAAGAATCCAACATGCAGATCAGTGGCGGAGAGGTTGTTAGTTGAAATCGCTGCCAACCACATAAGCGGCGTCAAGCCGCCGCGGAGGAAAGCGGCGTCAAGCCGCCGCACTCCAAATGAGCCCCCTTACAAGATCTCAAGCAATTAGGCGATCAGGCCTCGGGCTTACGTTGCCTTGACGCTACGCACTTCCGCGGATAAACAGTCGGTCTGTTTCTCAGGAAAGGAGAATTCGAATGACCGCCAAAGATTGGCCTCACGCGCCGATCCATCGCCTCGATTCTCATGGAGTCTATATGGTCACCGGCGCCACGCTACATAAGCGACTTCTCTTCTCAACCGCGGCGAGACTGAACCTGCTCGAGAATGAACTGCTGACTCTTTCGAAAAAGTATCTCTGGCAACTCGAGGCCTGGGCCGTCTTTGCGAATCACTATCACTTCGTGGCCCGGAGTTTGGCCGGCAAGGGTCCACTCGACAGGCTGCTAAGTCATTTCCACACTAAGAGCGCAATCGAGCTGAACAGACTCGATGGATCCCCAGGGCGCGAAGTTTGGTACAACTTCTGGGACACAAAACTAACCTACGAGCGCTCTTACCTGGCGCGCCTGAGTTACGTTCATCAGAACCCTGTCAAGCATGGCTTGGTGATGGTAGCCAACCAGTATCAGTGGTGTTCGGCATCGTGGTTTGAACGCAGCGCTGCACCAAGCATGGTGAAGACGATCTATGGCTTTAAGACAGACCAGCTGAGGATTGATGACGACTTCTGACTTTGGAGTGCGGCGGCTTGACGCAGCTTTTCCTCCGCGGCGGCTTGACGCCGCTTTTCCTCCGCGGCGGCTTGACGCCGCTTTTCCTCCGCGGCGGCTTGACGCCGCTTTTCCTCCGCGGCGGCTTG
>DATKIS010000145.1:0-4588 GCA_035543975.1 Pyrinomonadaceae bacterium | reverse complement strand
GTTGTTATCAGTTTGCCGTGCGCATCGAGCACCGCAATCGCGATGCTTAACTTGTGGACATTCAATCCAACTTAGTACTTTCGCATCCGGCTCTCCTTAATCTGTGGAAAACTTAGAGTCAGAACAACCCAAAGCTACCACCTCAGGGGCGCCCTTTCATATATCAGTTATGCCGCCCCTTCGTCGGGCGAGGCAGCTTCGACCGACCACACCCGCAAAGCAATAACGGAGCACGCAAACCCAAAAAGCTCAACAATCAAGCGGATTCTATTCCCCAATTTCCATCGCTCAACTCCCGCCACAATCTCAGAGGCCGGTAAATCTCCCGCCACGCTATGTCCAAACATACTACCGACGAGCGGGGCTAGATAAATTAAAGAGATGAACACAGCGATGGCGATGAACGCCGAAAGCGCAAGCCACTTTCTTGATCGTCGCGCAAACTTCCAAGCCGCCAAGGACGCGCCGATTGCCAGAACTACGAACAAAGGATTGAAAAGCGGAAAGAACGGAGCACCGCCTTTGCTCGGCAGTTCTGAGTAAGCTCTCAAGGATTCGGGCGGCGAGGCGCTCCACTTCGGGACAGTCATCAATTCGTTAAAGACTTGCCCGCCACACCAGATGCCCCAAACAATCACCGACGCAATCAAAAGTCCTGAAGCCAGTTTATGTCTCATCTCAACTCCCTCAGATAAGCAGATTCATTTCCGATCACTAGCCAAGCGGCATAACGCTGGGCTTCAGCGGCGCGCACGAACCGCCGCCAGCGACAAGCCTTGCATAAGAGACATGTAATTGCGCGTCCGCTGCATGCCTTTGTTATGCGAGGGTCCCTGCAAGTCCCGCTTGAGTTCAAAAAAGTGTCTTGACGAGTTTCTGAACTCCTGCAATTAGATCGTCCACTTGCGAAGCGCCCGGTTCAATCTTCTTGCTATGGTCACAGAGGTTACGAATGTCAGCGAGATGTTGGATGAACCTCCATTGTGCCGTATCAACTACGTCAGCTTTTTTTAGCGCTTCGTATGGCCTCCATCGTTACAGGATTCTTAAAGGGGTAAGGCGGGTTACGTGGGATGACAATCATAAACTCACCTGCTTCCGCCTTGAATTCACCCTCATAATGCCATGCAGAATTTGTGACGACCAGGAAGTTAGGTGCCGTTGCACCGAAGATGGCCCCTTGCTCCGACTCTACTTTTTTCAAAAGGTCGCTAATCCACTGCCTAGAGGGAAT
This sequence comes from Pyrinomonadaceae bacterium, assembly GCA_035543975.1. Classification (GTDB taxonomy): domain Bacteria; phylum Acidobacteriota; class Blastocatellia; order Pyrinomonadales; family Pyrinomonadaceae; genus PSRF01. Next base: position 3,354 of record DATKIS010000145.1, on the reverse strand, counting down.
TGGTGCATCGGACTCATGCGGTACGTTTATATCTATGAAGACACCAAATGGCTTGTCACCGGGATTTTGCTCCATGGCTTCATTATACTTGCCAAATATGTCAGCTCTTATGCTGCTGAAGTCAGGCATCTCTCCCTTTTGGTGAAGAGTGCCATCTCTGTGGCGACTTTTGACTTCAATCGCAGCTTCTTCGTTTGTGTATTTGTGGATAGCGTCAAATTCATAGTGCTTTTGACCCTTCGGAACGCTCTTCCACTTGATCTCGAATCCTACTCTTACGAGAGATGCGGCGACCGCAATTTCGTAACGTGCACCTTGAAAGCCATCATAGCTTCTGAGGCGTTTTACCAAGTCACGAGGAAGTTCATTGACCAATTGTAGGTAGTAAACATCAGCGGCTAGTGAAATCAATTCTCTAACTTCCCCTGAAGGTATTACCCGATCTTTAGTAGTTAATCCGAGTGATTGAGCATGTATGAGGAACTTATATCGGGCGTTAGCCCAACGCATTATTACGTGGCGTTCCTCAGGAGGCTTACTTATCTGCTCCTGGTGCCACTTTTCGCCAAGCGTCCAAAGCAGCGCATTAAAAATGAATTCGTGGAGGTGTTCGGTTTGTGGTCGGTAGCGTATTTTATTCCAGATGAATCTACAGGTGAGGTCGCCAAGCTGAACCTTCATCAGCTTCGGTGCAGGAAACTTAATTTCGTCTCGTTGTTCACTCATCGTCCATTTTAGGGTTCTCTATTAACAATAAGCCGCCGAACGCTAGGCATCAGCGGCGCGCACGAACCTCCGCCAGAGACAAGCCTTGCATGGGAGACAAGCTAATTGCGCGTCCGCTGGATGCCTTTGTTATATGGCCGGCGTCGGCACCCACCAGGCAGCCAAAGTAACAGCCTGCACCAGCAGGATTGCCAGCCATAGCAAAAGAGATTTTCGCATTTCACGCCTGGCCTTGAGGTACTCATCGTCGCCTATTCGGAATCGACCAAAACGAAAGAACCAGACAGCGATCGCTATCAAAGGAATTGTGGGCCAAATCAGAATTAACGGAAATAGCGTTGGTGAGCCTGAGCCATAAAGGTCGATCGCAAAAATCACCATGGAACCAACCAGAGCCACAGGAATAAAAGCTTCGAAGCCGGCGATCGAATTCGCAACGCTGCAAGCTTGCGTATTGTGTTGGACAACAATAGCGCTGATCAATCCGTACTCAGAACTGATCTCTTCCCGACAACGAGGACAGATCTCAGCCCCATACTCCAACAACTGTTGGCAGTTCGGGCATTCCACAAAAGGGTAGACATCAGGGCCTTTAAGCAGCGACTCACTCATCTGTAGTTAAATCCTGAGGCCATATAACGCTGGGCATCAGCGGCGCGCACGAACCGCCGCCAGAGAATTGTCTTGCATGAGAGACCTGCTAATTGCGCGTCCGCTGCATGCCATTGTTCGGCCGCCCGCTGATGTCAGAGGTTCGCGGCCGTGAATAGTTTCTTAAGCGCAAAGGCAGTACCGGAGCTATCGGCTGTCGGTAAATACGTGCGGCTGTCGTTTCCCATGAAAAGACTTAAGAACCCGAAGCTTACTGCGGTAACAAATCCTTTAGCGTAATCGACCAACGCGTCCGCCTCCGCCCAAGTGGGAAGAGTGCGGGCATTTTGGTCGATCGCTTCGTTATGTGCGATGACCTTATTGCGAGCTTCCCGAAGCGCGACTATAGCACGCGATAGCTGTGGGGTTGAGAGACTCCCGGTGTTAGGAAAGAGATCCCTAAAATATGAAGTCACATAAATGGCCAATTCAGAGTTACTCACTTTTCCGAAGGCTGGATCGTAAGGCGTCCCCACCAGTATTTCTTCAAGCTTGTGCCGTTGGGGTAATGACCATGATGACGCGTTGCGCTCAATAAGATTGAGAATTGCCGGGATGCTTCGCGTTGGATATTTGCGATCTTCGGGATCAAACATCTTGGTTATGCAAAGTGTTTGTCGATCAGAGTATGCGACCTGCATAGAGCCAAAAAGACGGCCGAAACCGCGCGCATTTAGTTCGTCCGCGCGCTTTCCGATTTCGGCCGCGAGGAATTTGGCCTCTTCGGCAAAGAAGATTTCTTTTGCCACACCATCGAGCAAGTAATCTTTGAGCGTTGACTCGGGAGACTGAGAACTCATTAGCAAAGAGTTGCGGCCGAACGCTGGGCATCAGCGGCGCGCACGAACCATCGATACAAAATTGCCCTGCATGAAAGACACGCTAATTGCGCGTCCGTTGCATGCCGTTGTTAGCGGTCAACGCGAGACTGCCAATAACCTGGACGCCGCGCATGATGCGCGATTGAGATGACCAGAATCAGGTTCGTCTCTACAGAATAAATAATGCTGAATGGAAAACGGTGAAGAAGCACTCTTCTCAGATCAGAAGCAATCACTTCTCCTGCCTGAGGGTATTCACACACCCTATCAATAGCCTGCTGAACATCATCAAGAAAATCTTGCCCTAATCCGCGCGAAGCAGCCTCGTAGAACACCGACGCTTCGGTCATCTCTTCTTCGGCTGGAAAGAGAAAGCGATACCCAATCATGTGAGGCGATTTCGTGCTCTAGACATGACCTCATCGCCAGAAAGGGATTCCAACTCGCCCTTACGGTAGGCAGCATATCTGCGTTCCGACTCGGCAATCCACAATCTCTCCACCTCACTATCAGCGGCAGGATCTAGCCCGTCTATGAGGATGCGTGCCAGCGTTGCCTTCTCCCGCAGCGTGAGCAATCGCGCTTGCTTCTCTAGATCATCAAAGAGTGCACTCATACTTTCGCATTATAGCCAGCAACGGGGTTGACCGCTAACGCTTGGCTTCAGCGGCGCGGCGCGAATCCAGGCAGCGACGTCGCAGGAAGTACCATGAAAGGGATGCTATCGCCGCGTCCGCTGCAAGCCTTTGTTGGGCGGCGCCTATCACTCAAGTCGCTTCGACTCATCTCACGAGGGGTTGATCGTCGAGCACGAAGGGGGCAAGAGCGTTGAGGCCGGCGTCGATGTCTTCGAGCATTGGAACTAGCTGCGCCACGGTCGTATCGGGAATCTCACCGGTCAGACGATCTAAGCCCAAATCATCAATCGCTAAGACCGCTTTTATCACCGCCACCCAATCGGCATATGACAATACTGGAGCTATGATGCCACCGTACTTTTCCCACGCCTCAGTCTTGAGCCCCGCATCAGGAATCCACCAGTGTTTGTTCTTAATTGCCAGCCTTGCTGCACCCCGCGCTCGTAACAGCTCTGCGTCAATCAAGCGCGCCGCCCTTTTGATCTCGATTGTGTAGTTGCGGTTTTCTCGTTGACTGG